>CAZSNX010000142.1:0-9309 GCA_964607945.1 uncultured Candidatus Obscuribacterales bacterium | reverse complement strand
CGGCGGCACTATGCCCCAGCCTGCCCAATTTAGACATCTTCATTCGTATCCCCAAAACTAACGCCCCCAACTATTCGATAATAACTGCTTTACTATTTATAAACAACTCAATTAGAATGTCCTGCCAAGAGCTGCGGCGATATCATGGTTGTTGACAAGAGCTGGCAGTGCGATCTGCCGGTGATATGGTGCTTAAGCTTCGACCATTCGAACTATCGGTCGAATGTCGGTGGTATTCGTTGGGTGCTTGAGACTGTTGTTCTAAAAGGCTCAACGCCGGACGCCGATGTTAGGATCTAGGATTGTTATGGACTTGACAAAGACATACACCAGAGATTTTTATGCCAGACCGACGGTGCCGGTTGCTCGAGACTTGCTCGGCGCTTTGCTTTGCCGCCGAATCGATGGTGGTGAAATTTTGTGCGCGCCGATTGTTGAGGTTGAGGCATATACTCATGATGATCCTGCTTGTCATGCCTATCGAGGAATGACAGAGCGCAATGCCGTTATGTTTGGTCCGGGTGGAAATGCTTATGTTTACTTCATCTATGGAATGTATTTTTGCTTGAACGCCGTTACCGAGTCAGTCGGAACACCGGGAGCCGTGCTAATTCGAGCAGTCGGCTTTGAGGGCTGCGAAGGTCCCGGAAAGCTGTGTAGGCAGTGGTTGATTGGGCGTAACCATAATGGAACTAGTTTGCTGGAACCAAATGGTGAGCTTTGGATCTGCTCTCGGGATAAAGTACCCGATGATCAAATTGCTGTTTCGGCGCGCATTGGGATTACTCAGACCGCTGCAAGTGACCTTCCCTGGCGATTCTACTTGCGAAATCATCCGCAAGTATCAAAGATGCCTGGAGTCAAGCGCCAGGCAAAAGACGACTAACACCGAGGAATTCATGGTAGTAAACGAAGAGGAAGATGCTAATTGTAAGCAACGCTTTTTGCTAGCCAACGTATTGCCGTGGCTTCCTACCTTGGGTTGGATGATAGTGATTTTCTGCTTTTCAGCTCAACCCAATTCCGCTGCGCATACCGGAAAGCTTTTCGGTGATTACAACTTTACTATCCGAAAGTTCAGTCATATGTTTGAATATGCGGTCTTGTATTTGCTGTCGAGACGAGGCTGGAGTTCGACCTTCAGCCCGGAGTCGCCTGGTGGTGCCGCATCCACCGCCGGTGCGTTAATCTCGATTTTCTATGCTCTTACCGATGAATGGCACCAGTCCTACGTCCCGGGGCGCAGTGCATCAATTGAAGATGTCTTGATTGATTCGTTCGGTGTTGCTGCCGCTTGGGCGGCTAATTCTTTACTCAATAAGTTACTGCCCAGCTCAAAGCGGAGAGCATAACGGGTTTGCTGCCGACTAGCTTTCACTTCGAGTGGCATTACAGTCGAGGTGAATTGTGCAATCACGACTGTGCGCTAGTTAGTCTTATGATCGAAAGTGGCGACTGAATCTTTGATTTCATGGGCCTCACTTATCCAGGGTCTATCGGTTGACCAGCGCTTCTGGATGGCATCGATTGTTTGCAAGGAAACCGCATCCGGAACCACTTCGCCGATTACAGTATATTTGCCGTCCAGGTGCGGAGAATCTGCAAGTAAGATTGAAAAAGAGCTGACAGCGGAATTGGGATTTGCGTCTCTTGCCATTGTCAGAGCCCACTTCTTATGCAGTGGCTGCAAGGGAGCTTCCAGCGGCAAGCTCTTCAGCAGCTCCCGCATGGACTGGGCCAGCAGATACTTGCTGTCTACTTTGGACTCGACCGGTGCTACTTGGAAGAGATATCCTTCTTGATATCGAAAGATTGGCGTGCCGTTAAAGGCCCCGCTTGTGAAGAGTTTGTACATTTGCGTTGCACTATGAGGCGCATATAGGGGATTGAGCCTCAGATGAAGCACGCCGGCGCTGGTCGTAATCTCCAGCATGCTGGGTCTGGTAAGCAGCGGTCCGTCGGTCGTCGCGTCGAACAAGGGATAGGAATACGAAGGAGCTGGCTCCGGCGTTTCAGCTGGTTCTTCTGAAAGATCGTCATCGGGTCTGATTCCGCAAAACATGGCATCTTTTTTGTCGCCCTTTGCCACCTTATTCGGTGCCGGGCAAGAATGATTGATTGTTTCACTCGCTTGAGTCCAGGCTGGGCGCTTGAATAACTCGTCTTCGCAGAATATTCCAAGTGCCACCATCGAGTCGTGAACATCTTCTGTTGAGTTAACATATGTAGCTTCGAGTTCGTAGTTCTTGCCAGCCTTCAACCGGATGCCGCGACTGGAGACGATGTTTTGTATGCTGGCCAATTGAAGACCGCCGGCGGTGTTGGTTTGGATCTCCGCACTGAACACTTTGGAGCGCTTCCTGCCGTCGCAAGCAACTAGCGATGCGTTGGTGCAGAGTGGATGAACGTGGCTCCAGACCGCGTGTACTTTGCGATCTTTTGCCGCCAGGTCGTCTTCGTGGCCGGATGGTATCTGGGTGCGATACACGTGAGTACCCGGTGGCACCTGCCAGTGTCCGGTCAGCTTTCGCCCTTGTTGATCTTTGACGATCGAAGCGGCCACCATGTTGCGGGCGGCCTCCCCCTCCGACATGCCGAGGCAGTGCGGCGCCCCGTCATGCTCTGGGGCGGCAAGGGCTTCCTTGCCGAGAACGACCGAGACATAAGGTGTATACCAGTGCAATGCCTTGATCGGCTCTTTCAGCTCGGAGTCCTTGATGAAATAAAGAGTGCAGAGCTGCTTTAGCCTGCGATGTTGAGTTGTAGTTCGATTGGCTGCCTGCAACACCAGCGACCAGGCTTCGTGAGTATCAACCGGGACGGCAAAGCCGGGCGGAAAGATAAATTCAGTTTGACCTTGGGTAAGGGTCATCAGTCTCGAGTTACCGTGGTGCGCTGCCGACTTGAATGATCTATGGCGAAAGCGCGTATCGACGTCCACATTTACATGACAGATGAACTCGGCATTGGAGAGCGGCTGATCGTTCTCGTCGAGAACGACAATCTTCATTCCTTTGAACCAATACAACTCTCTGTCAATCCGTCCGGGCTGGGCTGCCGACGTATTTGCAGGAGCGTGCGCGCTCATGTCCGGTCCGCCCATTGAAGGGGGCGGGCTGCCTTCCACGTAAACCACGTCAGCTTCCGGAATGATGGTTCGTTTGTCTGAAATCAAGGAACCTAGACGCGTCTTGACAGTTACATACGGTCCCATCATTGACTCGTACTGGCGGTGAATGTCAAATGGACCAGCCAAGATTTCTGCGGCTATCAGCGGACCTTCGGTGCTCGGCGGAGTCGTCTGATTGTTTGCATTCAATTTGTCAGAAGCGTTGGACGCTTCGCCAATCATCCAGACGATGGCAGCAAGTGCCAGAATAAAGAGTCGTTTTCTTGATTGCATGCAGCCTGATGCTCGCTGTGTAGTATGACTTTACAACAGTGCCGGGACTCGAGAATCTATCAGCCCTGCATACTAATTATCTTGCCCGAGGACCTGTGCCAATACCGAGCCAATGATAAGGAATCTCTCAGCCTTAGGTATGCAGAGCTTTCACTCGAGGCAGTCCTGTTGGTTATTGCGCTGAAGCGGTGAGGTCCTTTTGTTCAGCAACCTTGAGCTGACCATCCGGCTCGACAATCATTTTAAGTTGCAAATGCAAGGGGCTGCCCAACTTGGTTTTCTCGCTAACCAATTGGGCATAGACGTCTGTTAATGCCAGCTTTTTATTCAATCTTTTAGCCACTACCCGTTTGATCAATACCGTAGTGTCTTGCGGTAGCGCCTTTAGCTGACTTGCACTCATCGGAAATCGAGTGTCATTCCAGTAAGACTCGACTAGATCTGGCGACATCGCAGCCATCGCTCGGATCTGAGAGACCTTATAAGTGCTGGGATTGAAATCCAGCATGTTGGCTACAAACTGCTGGACGAATGGCTCGACTTTCTTGGCTGACAGAGGATCGTTTTCATTTTCAGCGGCTGGATTTTGACCTGGCAGTTTAAGTGATTGGGTCATGCAGGCAAGCGCAATGCCGAGCAATCCGGTCAAGACCAACGGCAGAAAGATACCGCGCGAGCCGACTTTCACTAATTTGTGCGATCTCCTTCTGCCCGGTTGAGCTGCCGCAACGGAATTCAATGATGGCTCAGTTGAAAGCCATTCTTGTCCGCGCGCGCTTAGTACCGGACGGGAAGGAGTCTGATGACCGTCGCTTAAAATGCGAGCCAGTTTGAGTGATTCATCCGGCGTCAGTAATACCGAGCTGCTGGGCGGTGTGCCGAGGCAACGCTTCACCGACAAAGCCAGGCGCTCTTCCAGGCGCTTGATCACCACAAGAAAGCCCGATTGTGTCTCGACCGTTCGTTCGGTCGTGGTGGGCGATTGCAGCACCAAATCCGGTGCATCGAAGATAGATCCGGTCTCGTCGCCGGAAAACGGTGCTTGCGGTGAAGGTTGATCGTTCATTTAAGCAGCGCTCCAGTATTTCGATTGCGACAAAAGCTTCTAACTTGATTCAGCGTGACAGGTTCTTATGTTATCAGTAGTTGCCGAACCTTTGTTCGCTTCGCGCGATCTTTTTCTCCAATGAGAAAGGGGTGGCTGTTTCGGCCACCCCTTTCGATTGTAGTTTAGAGATACTCGCGCAGGCGTGAGGAGCGTCCCGGCTGCCGGAGCTTTCTAAGCGCCTTAAACTCGATCTGGCGTACCCGCTCGCGGGTGACCGTAAAGAGTTGGCCAACTTCTTCCAGTGTGCGTTGACGCCCGTCGTCAAGACCGAAGCGAAGGCGAAGTACATCGCGTTCGCGCGGAGTCAATTCATTGAGCATTTTGGCGAGATCTTGTCTCAAGAGTTCATGCGTAACTGTCGTTTCCGGACGATCAGTCTCGCTGTCCTCGATGAAATCGCCCAGGCGGGAGTCTTCTTCTTTGCCGATTGGGGTTTCCAGCGAAATCGGCTCCTTGGCGGCTTTGATTATCTCGTGTAGTTTGCCAAGCGACACTTCCATCGCTTTTGCCAGCTCTTGTTCGGTCGGCTTGCGATTCAGTTCTTGTGCCAGCTGACGAGTCACCTTCTTCAGCTTGTTTATAGTTTCGACCATGTGGACCGGCACCCGAATCGTTCTTGATTTGTCAGCCAGTGCTCTGGTGATCGCCTGCCGAATCCACCAGGTAGCGTAGGTCGAAAACTTGTAACCGCGCTCGTGGTCGAATTTTTCAGAGGCTCGAATCAATCCGAGATTTCCTTCTTGAATCAAATCGAGGAAGGAAAGACCGCGGCCGATGTATTTCTTGGCGATCGATACGACCAGTCGCAGGTTAGCCTGAACAAGCTTTCTCTTGGCCATCATGTCGCCCTGGAGAATCTTACGAGCAAGCTCGATCTCCTCGTCCGGCTTGAGCAGTTGAATACGCCCAATCTCTCTCAAATAGAGACGTACCGAATCCTCAGTGGCTATTTCCCGACTGGAAGGAATTTCAACGGGCTCATCGTCGTCGTCGAGATTGTCTTCCTCGTCGTCAATGATCGTGAACTGATCTGATTCGTCCAGCAGCTCCAGATCTTCAAGCTCACTGCGCTTGGCGATGTTTTCATCTTCGACCAACATGTTGGTCATCGAGCGTTCGGTATCGGCGGATTTGGATTTTGCCATGTTTCCCTCATTCGTTGGATAGTTATTGACGGCATGCGCAGCCCAGCTGCCGAAGCAGTGGATTCAGACATCGCTTTAGTCCCGGTTCGTCCAGTGTCTTCCCCTAACTATCCGCAGGGTGGGCGCTTAGGCCCTAGAACGAATTCAGGCGGGAATTAAGACCGCGGCAGTATCATATGTGAGCGCCACGTAATCAAGAGGGAATTAAACAATTCCATAAGATTCTTGGAAGCCCCTCTTGTTCTTGGACACCGTGAAACTGCACCTGGCCTGCTTGGCAAGGCTTGCTTGCCTAGTATAAGTGCGCATTTCGCCAATGGCGCAACTTGTTAAGGTAGTTTAACTGCCGTCAAAAAACGCGCGTAAATTGTCCCGGCAAATCAGGACTTCTCTTGGCGCTTCTTGGCAGCATATTCCTGTAGAACTTTTAACTGATCTCGCAATTCGGCTGCTCGTTCAAAATCCAGCATTTTGGCGGCCTGCCTCATTTCGTTTTCTACTTTCTTGATTGCTTTCGGCAGCTCTTTACCCAGCGCTCCCAGCGCTGCGCTATCTTCTGCGATGGCGGCCGGCTTAGTTGGCAGTATCTCCGACTTGCCTCTTAAGGACTCCAGCAGGCTGTTAGTCGTCTCTTTGACGATTGTGGTCGGTGTGATGTTGTGTTCTTCGTTGTAGGCGGATTGAATCTGCCGGCGCCTATTTGTCTCCTTGAGCGCCCGGTCCATCGAATCAGTCATGCGATCAGCATATAAGATAACGCGACCGCCGGCGTTTCGAGCAGCTCGTCCGATTGTTTGAATCAAAGAGCGTTCTGCTCTTAAAAATCCTTCCTTGTCGGCTTCCATGATGCAGACCAGTGAAACTTCCGGTAGATCGAGTCCTTCGCGCAGTAGATTTACACCGACCAAAACATCGAAGGCTCCCAATCGCAGATCGCGCAAGAGCTCAACGCGCTCCAGCGCTTTGACGTCACTGTGCAGCCAGCGGACACGAATACCGATCTCCTGCAGGTACTCCGTCAAGTCTTCGGCCATACGCTTAGTCAAGGTAGTAACCAGAACTCGTTCTTGCTTGGCAGATCTTTCTTTGATTTCCTTTATAAGATCGTCTATCTGCCCTTTTATAGGTCGAATTTCGACGTCCGGGTCAACTAAGCCGGTCGGGCGAATAACTTGCTCGACTACTTTGTCACTGACTTTCATCTCGTAGTCGCCGGGAGTCGCCGAAACAAAGACAACTTTGCCTACTTTCTGCCAGAACTCTGTTGCCGTTAGCGGGCGGTTGTCTCGGGCACAAGGCAGCCTGAAGCCATATTCCACCAGGTTGTCCTTGCGAGACCTGTCGCCGTGATACATCCCCAACAGCTGCGGAATTGTGACGTGAGATTCATCGATAAAGGTCAAGAATCCATCGCGACCGTATTTCCGGACGAAGTAGTCGACCAAGGTCTGCGGTGGCTCACCCGGTTGCCGGCCATCAAGGATGCGTGAATAGTTCTCAATGCCGTTGCAATGTCCAACCTCCTTAAGCATTTCGATGTCGAATCTGGTTCGCTGATTCAAGCGCTGGGCTTCTAAGAGTTTGCCTTGTTGTTGGAATTCATCGAGCCGCTCCTTGAGTTCAACTTCTATCTGCGCAATTGCTTTCTCCAGTAGATCTTCATCGGCAACATAGTGTTTTGCCGGATAGATTTTTACTGCTTGCGGCACATCTTCGATTTCGCCGGTCGTCGGATTTATCACTGTCAACCGTTCTATCTCGTCGCCGAAAAGTTCGACACGGATGATTCTTTCTTCGTACGACGGAAATATCTCAACTACATCTCCGCGGGCTCTAAACCGCGAGCGCTCCACTACCATGTCATTGCGGTCGTAGTGAATGTTGACCAGTGAGCGTGCCAGATCCTGTCTGTCCAGCACCGCCCCGACCGAAAGATCAATTGCGGCTGACAGATATCGCTCAGGCACTCCCAGTCCGTAGATGCAGCTGATGGATGCCACCACAATCACGTCGTTTCGCTCCCAGAGCGATCGTGTAGTGGAATGACGTAGTCTGTCTATCTCGTCATTGATGTTGGCTTCCTTTTCTATAAAGGTGTCGGTTGACGGAATGTACGATTCCGGCTGGTAGTAATCGTAGTAACTGATGAAGTATTCGACGGCGTTGGCCGGAAAGAACTCCCGCATCTCATTACAAAGCTGAGCTGCCAGTGTTTTATTGTGCGCAAGTACGAGCGCCGGTAGTTTCGAGTCCTGAATCAGATGAGCCATGGTCATGGTCTTACCTGAGCCAGTTACCCCAAGCAGCGTTTGGTGTCTCAGATTTTGCTCGACTCCTTCCAGAAGCTGAGCGATCGCCTTGGGTTGATCCCCGGCAGGCTTGAATTTGGAGACAACCTCGAAGTCGACCATTTTTTCAACTAATGCCTAAAGAGGCATAATGCAGCAATCTCAAGAGTCGGCAGCGACTTTCTTGCTTTCCACTTCGGGTACTTCACCGCCAGTTTTGGTCGGCGCTGAGCTAGCCTCGGTTTTGAGCGCGCCTTTGACTTCGTCCTGGGCTTCCGTCAGCGACTTCTTGAAGTTGCCGATGCCCTGTCCCAAGGCCTTACCTATTTCAGGGAGCTTCTTGGGTCCAAACAGAAGTAATAGCACTCCGCCGATTATCGCGATATCCACTGGGCTGTTCAACATTTTGGGCGCCTCGATGCAATGCAAACTCCAACCTTATTATATCCGTTTCAGTGCTGTCGGTCCGAAAGAGCGCTTACAAGTGCTAATGAATCGAGCGCCATCAATTTCGGAGATTAGCTCAAATTCAGAGATCTTGCCGACCAAAGCGGTTGTTCTTCATTTTTCGCCCGAATGCTTTTCGCTGGTTGCTTCGGCACCGTTGGAGTAACTGACCAGTGGTTCGGTCAATGCAGATGCCAGTTTTTTCAATCTCGTTCGGTCGGCGAGCTCAGCTATGAGCGCGTCCATAAAGACAGCGTCAGGAAGAAGTCCTTCTGGCTCCAGGTGCGGTTCTATCTGGGCGGCGTCAATTGAAGAATTCGGTGCATTATCGATAAAGTTGCGGGCGTTCATGACGGCAATCTGACCGGCATAGAGCGGATCTGGGTTGAGTCTGACCCAGAGTTTGTTCGTTAAAAACGTGTTGTACAGATAAGTAATGTGCGGGTGATCAGGCTGTCCTTGCATATGATCTATTCTGCTGCCGAAAATACCTACTAAGAGTTTCGGCATTTGCTTGCAGAGTTCCGGTAATAGCAGCGACCCGTCACGGTCTTGGAAGTAACGTTCGCTTTCAGCTACATTAGCCACTTCGTCGGGAAAGACAGTGACAGTCTCAAATCTTTCCGGCTCCTGTTTCTTCTTTTCGACAACCGGCTTCTTGGAAAAGGGGTTTAGTCCTCTCTTTTTTGCCGGTTCGTCGTCTGAGTCGTCGTCGCGATGTTCCTTCTTTTTCTTGATCGGTCTGGTTACTTCAAACAGCTTGAGTCGCTCGATGGCATGGAGAATCGCTGGCGGATAAAACTGCTTTGCGAAGCCCGGATAGCCGGCATAAGGGAAGGCAAACTCTGATGTCTCATCCCATTGCTTGTTCTTGTTTTCATCAAAGAACAAGACTCCCTTTATCTCCGGCTCGCCAAC
>CAZSNX010000141.1:2856-9391 GCA_964607945.1 uncultured Candidatus Obscuribacterales bacterium | reverse complement strand
AAAAAACTATTATAGATAGTAAATATCTCTAAAAAAGGAGAACCGAAAGGCTACTCAGCTGCTCGACAAGTGCTTCGCGGCTGAATCTCTTTCGATCCGAATTAGGGCTAATTGCCTGCCTCCGGTAGCGGAACCGGAGTAGGAGGCACTGGAGAATCACCGTCTGTCAGCGGCGCCGAGGCGCTCGGAGACGGAGATGGAGATGGTGCTGCTGGCGGAGACGCAGATGGTGCAATCGGATTGACGGATGGCTCCGGCGTCGGGGTAACACCGGCACCGGGCTCCGGCGAATTCTTTTCGCTTGGCTGTGGGCTGGCGGAAGGAGCAGGTAATGCTGATTCGGAAGGACTCGGAGCGCCAGGCGCTCCGGGAGCGGAATTGTCGGCTGCGGGCGGAACCGGCAGCGGTGAAGGAAGCACACGCTGAGGAATACTCCGTGGCGGCGGCGTTCCGAAAATGCTTACCTTTTCTCCACCAGTCGCTTCCAAGGCTGGAGTTCTTACCAACTCGCAGTGTCCAGGCGGACAATTCCAAGTCAAGCTGTTCGAGCTGATCGCAGGTACTCGCTCGATTTGCATGCCTGCGGCGCGCAGGTAGTAGGTTTCGAGCCAAACCGCATTGACGATTTGAGAAGTCGTCGGAATGACCGGCTTACCCTCATTGTATTTCTGGGCAATGTCGTTCACTCGCTTGAACTGCATCGGAATGCCGACGCCGAAGTAGCCAGCGCTGAATTCTTTCGAGAAAACGCGCTTGGGATTCGGACCAGGGTCACAGATGGTCAGCCGCAACATGCCCGGGCCGGAGACGACGACAGACATTTTGACTATCTCGCCGGGATACCAGTATGCTCGTCCTCGAACCGGTGCATCGTTCCAAGAGCCGTTGCGCCAGAAGGGGTGAAAGGCACCGGAGTGATCGATCCACTTGCCGGTGTCGTCAACCACAGGCCCCCAGGTGAGACCGGCATCGATCTCCTGGATGTCGCCGGCATTTCCTCCCATGTAAACGTTGTAACCATCCCGCGACCAGTTGGTCTGAGGGTCGAATCGATTGGGATCGAGTTGTGGTACGCCCAGCATGATCAGCCCCTCGATGCCCTGCCAGTCTCCAAAAGGCGAGGCTACCTTGTGGTAGTAAGCGCCTTGGAAGCAGTGATTGTTGTTCATCATGTTGTTGGTCCAAAGACCGTTGAGCATGAAGCCCATCAACCCTGACCTGGTTGCGATCATGATGCTGAGCAGAGAGATGAGCGAGAGTTTGAGAAACTCTCGAAAGAACATAGAGCGCTTGCTGCGCTTCATGTCATTCACTTCCATTCGTTTAATGGTGATTAGTGAGGGAGAGAACGAATCGAGCCCGGCTGGATTAGATCCGTTCGTTGAACGGCGGTGTCTCTGTTGGAGAACGCCGCCGCAATGCGAGGTGCAGGACGGTCGAATGTCGAATTGTCAAACTCCGGCTACAGCACCTTATTGCTGCTTGTCCGACTCGTCGCCGATCGATATGCCGCCTGACATGAATTGGACTACGAGCATTACCAGCCCGCCCCAGAATGCCGGCCACCAGCCAAGCACTGTCAGGAACGCAGGCATCACCTTAGCGACCAGCATGAGGGCGACAGCCGGCAGGAGCCAGAATCCGATCATCCAGATCGGAACAAGCAGCAAGAGCCCCAATCCGAACGTGCCGATAGCAAAGAGCTTCGAAGCCGCCACCGCGAACCGGCTGACTGCCCAATGCATGATGGCGAAAAGTGCTCCTAGTCCGATCGCTTCGATGAAGTTACCGTGAAACTGGATCCCATCGATCATCGGCAGGAAGAAAAAAACGGCGAAAGCCGAAAGAAGAATAGGCATCAAGATGTTCATGGACTTTTCCCTGTTACCGTAGGTTGATTCGTTGTTGCGCACGATTGATTCGGACCTGCAGGTCTGGCTCTTTCTCTGAATTTAAATCAAGAAAAGCACCAAAAAGGATCGAAAGAAAAATGGGTGCGGCAGAACTCGCTGGTGAAGCGTTGGCTCACCAGCGAGTTCTGCCGTTAACCAGCGGGAGCAGACAAGCTCGATCTCTCGAGTTGCCTGCTCCCGCTACAGTGGCCGCGATCACTGTCAGTCCTTCTTCTCTTCGGTACCGTCGGCGGTGTCATCGGGATCGTCCGTGGCCGCCGGCTCCGGGCAGTCGCAGTCGGTCGGAATGTAGCAAACATCCGAGACCGGCTGGTAAAGCTTCCAGAGTCCTGCCAGGACGAGCCCGCCCAGGAATCCACCGATGTGGGCCCAGTACGCAATGCCGCCTTCAGCCACTTGCGGGCCAAGGACAGAGAGCAACTGCGTGCCGAACCAAGCCACCAGGTAGATGAACGCCGGCCAGTTGATCGGGATCGGGAACGGACCGAACATGAAGATGCCGGTCACCCGAGCCTTCGGCCAGAACAGGATGTACCCGCCCAGCACGCCGGCGATGGCGCCGGAGGCACCGAGGTTGGGTACGGTGCTGAAGGGATCGCTCCAGAGCTGGAGCAGAGTTGCCGCGAGCCCGCTGAGCAGGTAGAAAGTCACGAACCGGGTGCGACCCAGACGCGCTTCCATACCACGCCCAAAGGCGTAGAGGTACAGCATATTGCCGATGATGTGCATCCAGCTGCCATGGAGGAACATGGCCGTGAAGATGCTCACCGTCGCCCAGAGCATGAGAGTCGGGTCGGCGCTTTGGAAAGCGGTGACGACCTTCGACGGGATCATGCAATAGGTGTACATGAACTGATCCATTGCGCCGCTGCTCTGCACCATGAGTTCATAGAACCAGGCCAGCAGGTTCAGCGCAATGATCACCAGGGTTGCAAACGGAAAGAGCTTGCAACGGAGGTTATCTCTCAGGGGAATCATTTTCGACCTCCTGAAGAGCCGTAACAACCAGCGAAATGCCGGTCGCACGTTGGCTCTTGGTGACAATCCCTCGGGCAGTTCCTGGCCGAGGGCGGTTTGAAATTCGCGTGAAAGTGCGCCGCCAATGCGGTGACTGTGCTATCGAGGAACTGCGATGCGCACACAAAACACTCTGAGAAAACGAATTGTTGCTCTAGAAGAGAGCGCTTTGTGGCGCATAGTTTCTCGAGCAGCGCCGGTTTCACATTGCCAGAACAGAAAGCTGAACGCAAACGCCTGTCGACCTGTGCACTACAGCCACATTAGTGGGCAGATAGGCAGATCGACCTAAACCACAACTGACTCCGACTAGGGAGCTGTGTTGCACGGGTAGAAAGGCGGAGTATGTTCGGCTTTAGCTTCTGGTTGCTCTAAAAAGCGGGATGTGAAATGTAGACACATGTACCTTAGTGACAGTTCAACCTTTAATACAACATTTAAATTCTTAACTGAGTATCAAGAATGGCTGTCGAACGGTGTTCCAGCTCTGCCCTGGCTGGATGCAGCGTTGAAATCACCTGGCGGTAGCCCAATAGCGGAGGTCCTTCGCTCAGATTGAGATCTGGCGCGGCTAGCTTATGTTGACATGCCCTTGGCGATCGCCCTCACTATTGATCAAAAGCTTGGCCAACTTTGCTATTTACTATTTACATAATTCTCCTTAAGCCCGCTATTTACAGCTCCTTCTTGGTTGTCAATAAAACTTGAAGCTGTTACGTTAAGGAATCTTGTCTTAGTCCCTTCAACCATTGAGAAACACCGGAATCACAAAGCACCGCTGAGTTCTGAAAACAGCAAAACATTCAGCCATCAGTGGTGCCGGGCAGTTTCAGCCGTTTGCAATATCAATGGTAAGAACTGCCGATAATAAGAGGTGTAACGCCGTCGCTGCAGCTTTGACCGATTCTGTTTGTTCCCGACAGATCGGTTTAACCAGCCGCAATAGCCGCGCAAACGAGCCTGCCTGCAGTTAGGCGGTCGAGTTTGTGTGGCGCGACCTCCGATGGCTATTCGTGCCTCTTCGAGAGCTCATCTGGCTTCTCAACCACCAGTGCTGGCGACAGGCGTACAGGCAGCCGATCGATTACTTCACTTCGGTGAGTCTTTGATTGGGGTTGCCTTTAGGCGCTGTTCGTTCGGCCTTTATCGAGCGTGTCCGTGACAGGAAGTTTTACGGGTTCGCTCCTTTTTAACTACGCAAAGACCGACACGGATTGCGGGAACCATCCGGTCATTGGAAAGGAATTACCATGTCAAAAATGATGCGAAAGCGCTTGGCCCAGAGCGGACAATCCCTCACGCGCCTGCATGTGCTCGGTTCGGCCGGCAATGTGACGGGATCGCTCATGATGTTCGAATACTTCGAAGGGTCAAAGGTGACACGGTTTCTGCTCGAGGTCGGAATGCACCAGGAGAACGACTCTTTCAACAAAGAGAACCGGCTTCCCAAGGGCATCTCGGCTTCCGAGATTGACGCCGTGATCATCAGCCATGCTCACATCGATCACTCCGGTTGGCTGCCGGCTCTCGTCAAGCAGGGTTTCACCGGGCCCGTCTACACGCATGAGGCCACGCGAGATTTGATGGAGTTCATGCTGACGGATTCCGGCTATCTCCAGGAAGCCGCCGCCGAACGGATTAACCGCCACAACGAGCGGAAGTTTCGCGAGGCCGGCAAGCCGGAGACCGGCGCCGATCGGACCGGCAAGAAGGATCGCAAGCCGGGCAAGCGGCCGCGCCAGCTGCATGAGATGCGCAAGCCCAAGCGCGTCGAGCCTCTGTATACCGAGGAAGACGCTCGCGCCTGCATGCCGCAGGTGAAGGGGCTGAAGTACGGAATCCAGTACATCCTGGCAGACGGCATTCGCTTCAAGTTCACGCAGGCGTGCCACATTCTCGGCGCCGCGGTTGTGACGTTGGAGATCGGCAAGGCCGGCAAGAAGCGAACTTTCGTCTTCACCGGTAACATCGGCCGCCCGAACATGCCGATCTTGAAGAGCCTGGAGCCGGTGTTGCAGGCTGATTACCTGATGTCCGAAGCGACGTACGGCAACAAGCGGCACGAACAGCGCGACCGGCTGGTGGTGCTCGAGGATATTCTCAAGCGAGCCCTGGAGCGAGCTGCCAAGCCGAGCAAGAACGGCTGCGGCGTGGTGCTGGTACCCGCTTTTGCGGTCGGCCGCGTGCAAGCGGTTCTGCACGATATCCGCCAGCTGATGGATGAAGGTCGTTTGCCGGTGGTGCCGGTCTACGTCGACAGTCCGATGGCCAACAAATCGACGGCGGTGCACCGCAAGCACATCGACCTGTACAACGCCAGCTGTCGCAAGCTGATCGATGCCGGGCGCGATCCCTTCACCACGCCCAAGCAAGAGGAGGTGTCCGATCCGAATCGCTCGAAACTGCTCGACCAGCCGATGAAAGAGCCGGTGATCATCATCGGTTCGAGCGGAATGGCCGCCGGCGGTCGAATCCTTCAGCACCTGAAGACGCGGCTGCCCGGCCGGCAAAACACCGTGTTGTTCGTCGGTTTCCAGGGCACCGGTACGCTCGGTAAGACGCTTGCCGACCGCGAGCACAAGCCGGAATCGGTCCGGATCTTCGGCGAATTCGTGCCGGTCAACGCGACCGTCGAGTTCATGTCCGATTACTCCGGACATGCGGACTACGAGGAGATTCTGGCTTGGATGAAGCTGTTCCAGCGCAAGCCTCGCAACACCTTCCTGGTGCACGGGGAGCCAGATTCGCTGGTTGCCTTCAAGGAGTCGATCGAGCGTCGCCTCGGCTGGACGGTGACGTTGCCGCAGCACCGCCAGTGTTTCGTGCTGGATTGACAAATCCGGCACGGCTGCAAAACGCATGCGGGGAAGACATCGAAAATGTTTTCCCCGCTGCGCTGACATATCGGTCGAAAGATGCCGGACGAAAGACAAAAACCTTTCGCTCTGGCATCTTTTCGATTTTGTAAAAATACGAGAAAAGATAGTAAAAGAGAGTCAATCGCTGATAGCAGAGTCGAGTATTTGCAGACCGCTCCGTCTTGAGCCGGTCGTATTCTTCCCCAGTGCACCGCTGTCTTAGTCTTGTCTAATTTTTGCCTTGCAGCTATCTTTGAGTGATTCGTACATTTAGGAGAGCTGTTCTTTGCTGAGCATCGACAGTCAGCACTCAGAGCTTACACGGCAGTCAGAATCACTGACTGCCGGTCAAGATCACGCTACTGATGTCGTACCGCTTTCCGCCCGGCGTGGCTCGCTTACGATGGGGCTGCTCTGGTTGACGATGGTGACTGGATTTCCCAGCGTGTTGATCGGATTCGAGTGGTTCAAGTCCGGATTGACGCTGGTAGAAGTTCTTCAAAATGTCAGCTTGAGTTGTTTGATCCTGCTGCTTTACTCCGTTCCGGCTTGCTATCTAGGTGCGCGCAGTGGGCAGACCTTCGGATTACTGAGTCGCGAAGTCTTTGGCCGCTGGGGGTCCTGGTTCGTCTCATTCAATCTGGTGTGGATCTCTGTTGGATGGTACGGTTTGAATGCGATCTTCCTGGCTGAAGGTTTGATCGGACTGTATCATTGGCAAATTCCGCTGGCGGTCTTGGCTGGTGG
>CAZSNX010000141.1:0-2846 GCA_964607945.1 uncultured Candidatus Obscuribacterales bacterium | reverse complement strand
ATGGCTTTCAACAACTTTTTCGGGTTTACTGGGATTGCCAATTTTGCGCGTTATCTGGCCGCACCGGTGCTGATTATCTGGGTGGGTTACACCTTTGGTAAAGCGGCCGCCGGATGCCCGCAAGCAGTTTTGCTTGAGCCCCACCATGCGATGTTTCCGAGCGCGTTGACGGTGGTTTCCTCTTTTGTAATCGGCTATGGCGTTTGGGGTAACGAAGCTGACTATTGGCGTTACGGCAAACCGAAAGCCTGGCAGACGGTGATACCATTGGTAGTGTCGTTGGCGATTGGAGAGTTGATCTTTCCGGTCGCCGGCTGGATGTTGGCTAAGACGACCGGTGTGACTGATTATGCCGCTGCTACGGCTTTGATGAATCAGTATGCGTTCGGCGGCGTAACTTTAATTGCTGCAACAGTGTTATCGGTTACTTACTTTGCAGTCAATGACTCCGGTCTCTACGGCGCCATTAACGCACTGGAGAATATCCGGGAAATGCCGCGCCGGTGTGTGGTGGCTCTGCTGACACTGAGCGGAGCCCTGGTGGCGGCTGCGCTTTCGTTCAACGGCAAGGCATTTGAACTTGTCACAACTATCTCCAGCATCGTGTTGCCATGCGCGACAGTGGTCATTTTGGCCGAGCATTTTATTCTTAGAAAGTGGTGGACGGTGGAGAGCAATTTCGACCGGGTGGTGTCATTGTCTGAGCTGCCGAGTGTGAAAGTGCCGGCACTGCTGGCCGTGTTGGCTGGATTTCTAGTTGGAGTCCTGACGTCCGGCCTGATCGATGGTCTCAAGAGCTTTCATGTCGGTGTCTGTTCGCTTCAAGCCTGGATAGCTACGTTGCTGGTCTATCTTCCGCTCAGGTCGCTGGAGCGAAGAAAGCAGATGGAGCAACGGCGGCGCTTTCTGGAAAGACTTTCGGATTGGGGTAATGAAGCGTCGCTATCGGCGCCCTCGGTAAACAAGAGATACTGAGCCGGTAGAAAGTCGGCAGCAGACACATGTGAAGTTCTCTCGGCTCGGCTGTGGTTTAATAGCGCAAGAGCAGGAGAATCATGAATTTCTCCGCTTGTGCCGTCTTGGTTGATAGCCTGTGGGAAGCAAGGGCTGAGCGCTTTATGAGTGAAAAAGAAAACGAAAAGAAGGGTTATCTTGAATCTTTGAGAGACGAACTCGGCGGACGAAGCGGGCTGACTGACGATTTCGGTCAGCTGGTGTTGAGTATCTCCGATTTGCAAAAGGAAGTCGGTGCATTCGAGGAGCTGGTCAAGGAATCCGGTTGGAACGAGGAGGACGGAAAGCGCTACGGGTTGGTCAGGCAGTATGTGAAATCGGTCGAGTCGGAAGAAGATCGTGCTGCCAGGGCAATGATTGCCGGGTTTTTCGAAGAGGGTAAGAATTGCTTCGGTCGCGGCGATTATGGCAGCGCAGCGGCATCCTGGCAGAAGGCGCTATCGCTTGTGCGAGTTTACTATGAGCGGCTCCAGCACGATTATCCGGAACACACGGATTCTCTCGAGTTTGCAATGCGCAGAGATCAGACCTTCCTCACTGCTCGAGTCAAGGCTGCAACAATCGGCATGTAACTGTCCCGCACTGCTAGCGCAGTTGAGATAGTCATCTCTAATTTGCTTGTCGGCTGCTTGGCATTGGCGGCGGATCGTTACAGCGCATCGCTTCAAACACAACTGATGCCGCGCGGCCTGCCAGCGCTTAGAGCGATTAAATCTTAGTGCTCGTGACAATCGAAGAGATTCACGCCTGCAAAAGCTTAGGGTTTGCTGTTTGATACTTTCCAGACATTTTTCGACAGGAGAACAGACCACAGATAGCCCGGACTTACTGATTCTCGATTTGCCGAGAAGCCGATCCAAGGCTGCAGTGGTTCTCTACCGTCGAGTAATGCCGCGATGAAGTGTGTATCTTCATCGGCGCCAGCGCAGAGCGCTTGCGCAGGAAGAAACTGTCACGCTTACAATAGCGAAAGGACGCGTATGAACCGCGATTCCGACAATGCAAGTACTGCCAATGGCACGCCTGAACCCTCGAAGTACTGGCGTTATGCCAAGTGGGCCTTCAAGGGTCTACTCGTCTTCGCCGTCGCCTACTTGCTGCTGGTGCCTCTCATTCAGCCGCTGCTGGTCCGTCTCTACGCCAATCTGCCATTTTTATTGATTGCAGCCGGCGGTTTGACCGGCGGCATCATCATCGGCACGAAGAACTCCAAGGACGGCCAGAAGCGCATTGTTCCGTGGACGGTGCTGATCGTCTCGGTGCTTGCCCTCGGCGGGTTTGCGTGGTGCACCAACAACGTCAGCGACCTGGTCGAATGGCAGATGGCTTCGTCGCTCGATGCCGAAGAGATCGAGTCCATGCCGGTGTCCAACAACAACCGGCTAGTGCCGAGGCCGATTGCGCTCGAACAGATCAAGCGCAAGAACATCGATGGTCGCACCAAGGCGATCGATCCGCACCTGGTGCAGGCGGTCGAAGACGGTCAATCGCAGATGTACTGGGTAGCCCCGATGCCGTACACGGTTTGGTACGGCAAGATGTTCGGCTCGGTGGAGAAGGTGATTCGGATCAACGCCAAGACCATGCAGCCGGATCTGGAGTCGGGCAAGGATGCCTATTTCCTGTTCGGCCATGAGTCGACGACGTCGAAGATTCTCTTCCGGCTCATGCACCCGTTCTCCAAGGAAGCGGAGGTTGTCTACTGGCGAAAGCCGGATGGCAGCTGGGTGTACTTGAAGTCGTACACGAGCTATCGGATGACCTGGACGCTCACCATGGTTCCGACCATGAACGGTGTCATGGAGTTCGGTCCCTACGGCGGTTTCAAGAGC
>CAZSNX010000140.1:0-9523 GCA_964607945.1 uncultured Candidatus Obscuribacterales bacterium | reverse complement strand
GCAATTGCGTTTGGTTTGACAGACTAGGGGCTAATGCGATTGCGATCTCGAGGAAAGAGAGCGGCTAACTTAACGTTGGGCAGTCCTAGCAGCTGCTTAGCCAATCGTTCCAAACCGATTGCTAAACCTCCTATGTAAGAGCAATTCGGCTTTGCCAGCCGTCTTTTGATTCTCAACCAACCTTCCTGACGCCAGGATTGGAGTCTCCAGGGTTAGTGCGTTTGTAGCCTCCAGGAGATTTGGATCTTCCACGACGATTTGGATAGTGCCGGTTGAGTCGCGCAGGAGAATAAATGCTAAGTTGCCCATTCGACGCATTGCGTAAACATGACCCCGCAAACAGGCGTAGCTGCCTACAGCTGCCTGTGCCTGACTTGCTTGTAATTGGACTTGTTGCACGATTGAAAACTCCCAAAACGAAAGACCGCAAGATTGGTGAATCTTGCGGTCGGATTGCTTAGTGCTTGATTGACTCAGAAGCTCATACCAGTCGACCGCAATGACGCTCGCTGATCATTATTGTTATTGCGGTCGACGCAGGATGATGTAGAAGCTACATCGCGGTGTCTAAAGGCATGTTGCAGGATTCGGCCAAGTGCTCGATGCGGGCCAGTGTCTTGTGATTGACCATGAGTAGCTCTTGCCGGCACATTCGTTTCCATACAATCGGTCTCATCCGTTCGTCGTGAGCAACCCGAAACAACCTTGGCATTGCGGCTTTTACCCAGCATGGCAATGCTCCATCGTGCTTGACGATATCTTCGAACTGATCGACACGCGGTGCGTCAATCATCTCAACCTGTCCGAGCAGCATCTGGCTCGCTAAGACCTCAGGAGAAACTGTTGCAATGGTTGCCAGCGCCATCAGGATTCCGATTGTCAGTGAAGATGAAGTGAGCGAACGCAAGGTTTTTCTCCTGTGAAATGTGGCGGTAGTCTGTGACTCGATTTCCTATTACTAGTGCTCCAGCCGGCAATGCACTGGGTGATAGTGGATTGTTCAATGTGACAATCTATCTCAGAGCTGTAAGACCAGTGGTGTCGGTCTCAACTGCTCGTGAATTCCTGAAACCTGTACAAAACCTGCCTGTGTAGTGTGCTGTATACGGATGTGACTCTCGTTGGTCACGCGACACCGGGCGGTGTCCGCTGAATGTCGCTCAGCGTTTCGTCAAGACCGCGGTGTTTGCTACAACGACAGGACTTGTCAGGCGCCAGCCCTGCAATAAAATAAGGCCGAATAAATGTACTGTCAATGCGACCGTGGTGAATCTACGAAGCTCTTCGTTAGATTTCGTTGCACGAGATTGGTCTTGCTCGGCTTCGCCGGTTGAGACAGGAAAGTCCAGATTACGTGTGGGCGGATGATTAAAGCAGCATTCTCAGCGCTTTTACCAGCGCTTCGTTTTCCTCCGGCAACCCGACAGTGACGCGGAAGCAGTGCGGCAGTCCGAACGCCACCAACGGCCTGATTGCTATTCCTCGCTTAAGAAGCGCAGCGTGAAGAGATTTAACGCGCTCTTCGCTCTCGAAATCCACCATAACGAAGTTGGCATGTGAAGGCACTCGCTTGAGACCGAGTCTATCCATTTCGCCGGCAAGCATAGCCATTCCTTCGCAATTGTTGCTCAGCGATCGTTCAAGATAGTCGTCGTCGGCCAGCGCTGCCAGTCCAGCTACTTGAGCCAGGACATTTGGTTCGAAAGGTAATTTGATGCGATTAACAAAGCCGATCAAATAATCGTGCCCGAGTCCGTAGCCAAGCCGGATGCCGGCCATTCCATATGCTTTGGAAAATGTTCGCAAGGTCAGGACATTGTCATATCGATAGGTCATGGAATCCGGAAAGTCCGGGTCTCCCACTGTGAATTCGTGGTAGGCCTCATCCAAGATGATCAAGACGTGATCAGGTACGCGGCGGACAAAGGCATCGAACTCCGCACGAGTAAAGATTGTTCCGGTCGGGTTATTGGGATTGCAGAGGTAAACAATCTTTGTTTTTTCGTTGATTGCATCTGCTATCCCTTCCAGGTCGAAGTGATAGTTCTTAAGCGGTATCTGTCTAAGCTTGACGCCTTGAGCGCGCACCAGCACAAGAAATCCGATGAAGGTGCCTTCGGAAGTGAGCGCTTCATCGTCGCCGTGCAGGAAGGCCCGGATGATATTAGCCATGATACTTTCCGAACCGCTGCCGATTGCGACGTTTTCGATCTTGACTCTGTATCTGTCAGCCAAAGCTCGACGTAAATTGAGCCCACCTGACTCCGGGTAGCGGTTAATGAGCGGAAAGGCTTCGTACATTGCCTGTAAAGCGCTTTCCGGTGGACCGAGCGGATTTTCGTTTGAGGCAAGATTGGTGAATCTGGTCAAGCCCAACTCCTCCATCAGCTCTTCTGGCGGTCTGCCGGGCTGATATGGCTTGAGCATTTCGACGTGCCGCGGCACGAGTCTTTTCGGAGTTGAGCTGCCGGCCGGTTGGCCTGCCATCTGATTAGAGTCGGTCATCTGTGCGAGTCTTTCGATAAAGCTTTGCATAATCTACACCAGGTTCCATTGGATGCCTAACATGCCCGGCGAGCCGAGAAAGGCTTGCCGAGGTTGTATTGTCTGCCGATAGGCGTAAAGTAACATTTCGTAATGAGAAGTACAAGATGCTGAAATTGCTCTCGTGACAACCGGTTGCAGCGGATAGGCGTGCTTGATAACAGGTCAATCTCTAACAATCTGTCCGGAATCATGCCGGCATCCTTACCTGGAAAGCTTCCAGAATTCAGTATCTGCACTGCAAAGAAATTGTGATACCATGGCTACACACGCGGGTGTAGTTCAATGGTAGAACGGCAGCCTTCCAAGCTGCACACGCGGGTTCGATTCCCGCTACCCGCTCCATTAATAAAAATAAAGCGATTCTTTCCCATTCATCAGTAAATCCGGAGGCTCTGTGTTGTCGCTGGAAAAGACTTCTATATCTGTCAGTGATGTCCTAACGGCTCAAAGACGCCTGGCCGGTAAGGCGCTCGCAACTCCCTTTCGCAAGAGCGCTTGGTTGAGTGAGCTTGCCGGTGTCGAAGTGCTCCTGAAATATGAAAATTTGCAGGTTGGCGGGTCGTTTAAGTTTCGCGGCGCTCTCAATGCACTTTCCTGGGCCAAGGAAAATGGCATTCATAAAATCTGGACGGCGTCGGCCGGCAATCATGGGCTGGGGGTGGCCGAAGCTTGCCGCTTTACCGACAGTGAAGTGACCGTCTGCCTTCCGGCAACTGCCTCGCCTTTGAAACGGGAGCGTCTGCGCGCATACAATGTCGGTGTGATTCAGCATGGTGAAGATTGCGAAGTAGCCGAGAGTTATGCTCGCCGCCTTGCTAAAGAGAAGAAGGCGTTTTATGTTTCGCCTTACAACAATGCCGAGGTGATTGCGGGACAGGGAACAATCGCTCTGGAGATGTTGGCTGCTCGACCTGATCTGACCACGATTGTAGTGGCGGTCGGTGGCGGCGGTCTGGTTAGCGGTGTGGGCTTGGTCGCAAAGGCGATTAATCCAAATATTCGAGTGGTCGGTGCGGTGGCGGCCAACTCACCGGTAATGATGGAAAGCGTCAAAGCCGGCCGGATTACTCCGGTATTTACAGACAGTACGGTCGCCGATGGTATTGCCGGTCGAATCGACCCTGACACGATTACCTTTCCGATTGCCAGAGAAGTCGTTGACGAGTGGGTTGCTGTGGACGAGCAAGACATTTTGTCGACCATCTTTGAATTCTTGGACAATGAAGGCATGGTGATCGAAGGATCGGCGGCTGTGGCAGTAGCTGCAGTGTCTCGTAAGATGATTGCGACAGTGCCCGGTGACAGGGTCGGCGTGTTGATCTGCGGCGGCAATATCGCTCGCGAAATCTGGCACGATCTTTGTTTTACGCAAATTCAAAAGTCGAGAGGGCTCTAGCTCTATCTGGCAGGAGCTGGTCTGCCTGGTAAGAGAACGCCTGGAATCTTTAGCGGGTTCAGTACCGATGTCGGCAAGCCTTGCATTGCCTGACTGGGCAATATTTGCTGACCGATTGCCGGCGGCAGGGGAGTCGTGGCGGCTGCCGGTATCTGTCCCGGCAAAACGATTGCGCCTTGATGAACTGAATTCGGTTTTGCAGCCGTGCTGTTGCTGCTATTTGTAGCTGGTTGTGTATAGCTGTACCAGGGCCGGCCTACCCAGCCGGCGCCGGCAATCGGGTAGACAACGGCATAACCGTTGGTAACTTGCGGTTTGAATTGAGACCAGTCTACTTCCGGTTTGTCCGGCTCTTGTTTCTCGAAGTTCAATACGACGTGAATCTCCTCCATTTGAGACCTTTCCGGGAAGGGAACGGAAGAGCAGTTGTTGAGCCGAGAGATAGTGCTGCCAATTGAGTTCAGATAGTCTTCGCTAAATGCTGGATTGGACAGAGTCTCGACGCTGTTAATACAACCGGACCGGCCGACGGCTAAATGGTAACGTCCCTGTTTGGGCAGGTCCGGTGCTCCGGCGATTGCTTTCTCCATAACAGTTTTCCAGTTTTGCAGCCACTCTGCCCATTCTTGATTCAAGGTGCTGCGCTGCTCAGTGTCGAAGGCCGCCCAGCGCTCTCGAGGCGGGCATTCTGCGAATTGCAGTCCGAAATTCCAGGGGTGACCGTTGCTGCTCAACTGTTGGGGCAACGGTAAGCTGACATCAATGTACGGATCGTTTTGATTGGTGGTCGGCACCGTGGGCAGTGTCAGCGGATGAACGAGCAGCAATTGCGGACGGTGCCTATCGAGTCTTGCCGATTGATTGGTAAAAGACCCGGCACCAGGCATTAACTTGTGCCCATGCCGGGCAGCGTCGTATGCGAATCGGGACTCTTCGAACCGTCCGGACCTTTCCAGATAGAGGGCATACTGCCGCAACACATACTTGTAAGTGTCGCCACCGCAATTGGAGCTTGATTGCAGCGCCTTGCCGAACAACGGCTTCGCTCGGTCTAGTTGAGAGCCGTCCCGATATACGGACGCCAAATTAGCAGTAAGAATAGCGATATCGCCGGCGGCTGCGTGTGCTTTTTCGGCATTGGCAAGCGCGCTTGAATAGAGCAGCTCGGCTTCTTTGTAATGCTTCTTGCCGTAAGCGGCTGCGGCGCGTTCGCTCAAGTAACGATAGACAGTATCGCTCAGCGCCTGATCGGGGGCGGTCGCCTTCAGTTTATATGGCTCTTTATTGTCGTACCGCTCTTGCGAATGGGCATAGCTGGCGATGCTGAAGCCGACCAACAGCGATGCGGACAGTAAAGCAAGCTTCGGAAGGCCAAGTGCCTGCTTAGCTAGATGTATCGATACGCTCGTGTGATTGGCAGACATGAACCAACCTCGCTGCTTTCGCTCGCTAATAGAAGGCTCGATAAATACATATTAGCGCCGGCAAGCCTAGTCGGGGTAGAAGTGGATAATAGCCTTTGATCGAGTGATGTCATGAAAGTTATGGCTAAAGCTGCCTCTAAGTTTACTTTTTCGCTTTTCATTTGTGGTCTGCTCTGTATGCTCTTGTCTGCATGCGAGATGTTATGGATTCTTGCAAATGCACCGGGCGCTAAAACTGATATTGAGACCGCACTTCGAGACAATGCTGGAGTCGATGTTCAGAGTTCCAACTTGCACATGATAGGAACAACTAGACGAGCTTGCGCGGAGGTCGATTTGTCAGGCGAAAAGTGCGCAATAATTGTCGAAAGGCTAGGGTTGAAGGAATTTAGAGTTGCGGAAACTTCTGTTCAATGCAGACGGTTCCACTCTATGACAGTTTCAGGATTGGAGACCCGAGCAAAGCTTACAAGATCGACGGCAGACCTGCCATTTCGCGACTTAAATATGGAGCAGGATTCGAATGTCTTTATCTGTTCTATCGGCCCGAAACGAACAAAGGTTGCATCGTAGTCGACTTTTCCTACGGTTAAGCGGCAAAAACGTGACCAGATGTCGCTAATTACTTTGAACACGTAAACACAGTGTAGAAGTTGAACGCTTGGTCGACTGCGGAGATAGAGACACCTGACGTAACAGCATCGAGTGCCACTGAATATGATGATGCGCACCACACCCACACTTGAATTACATTCAAAGCAAACATTAGGACGAATCAGCAAGTACAGCTGCAAGCTCGCCAGAAAGCACAGGACGCCTGGCTCGCAGCAATGCAACGGCAGCCTGAAGCAGCATAGTCCCGTGCTGATGGACGAAGCGAAGGCGACACGGACACTCTTGAGATGTTTAAAAATTGAACGTACGGCGAAAGAGAACCGGTAGATTGTCATCCCAGCCCAACATTCGCGTGTCATCGCTTTGCTACTGATTTTTCCAGGACAGGCGGCAAGATTCATCAACCACTCAAGCTTCGTCTTCTGACGAGTCACAGGTATTGTGTTTGCAAAAGCAGTCAGGCTCTGTGCTCTTGCCTAGACGACATGCTTCAGAGCAATACGTCTCGCCGTCGCCAACCGGACACTTACACGCCAGATGGGCACAAATGACAATGTCGTCGTTTCTCATTTTATTGACAGACATGCTACCCTCCCTCGCCTGCTAAGGAAGGGCTCGGGTCAGGCCCCTCCTTGCTTATGCTCATGTTTCAGAATCTCATTGCAAGTGCTCTCAAGTTCTCAGAGCGATCAGTTATAGCTGTATCTGCCAACCTGGATACCGATGATTGGCTGTTTTCAATCTCGGACAATGGCGCTGGTTTCGATATACAGTATGTGGACAAACTCATTGATCGCCATGGTGGAAAATTTGGGCGGAATCAATTCTGGGAAGGGGATCGAACATTTACTTCAGGCAGCCTGCTTCGCCGGTAGATTCCTCGCCGAACAGCAAGTAAGTGCTTGAAAAGGCGGGCACCATATACAGTGCCCGCGAAAAGATGGGTCCTGAAGCCCTCTAGACCGGTCCTTCGGGCTGGCTAACATTAGAGTCAGCCAGCCCTTGCAAATCTGAGTCGAGCTTCAGATGCCTGAGCCGTTGTGGCAATAATATCTTCTTCAGAAGCTGGTCGTCATCGGACTTAGAAGGGGGCAACCGAGCGCTCTGTACGATTGATGTTGGTAATTGCATTTTCGCCTGCGTGCCAGGAACCACGCCTGTTGCAGAAGCTCCCTGTACTGCAACGATGAGGCTCAGGGCCGCTAGCAGGCAGCCTAGAAGATAAGTCAATCGAGTCATCTTCAACCACCTCCTGAGCAGTTTTACTGACTAAGCGTATCGGAGATCCGACCTGAACTCCGGCTGGTCGGCGCCTTTTGCCGCCCAGCGGAAAAATCGATGGCAACCGAAGTCTCGAGGCTTATTCTGTGAAAGAATAAGCTCTCTTGTATCGTGAGCACGACAACTGACGTAAGGATTCTCATCGTTCACAAGCTTTTCAATAAGCTCTAACGGTGCGTTCACGTCTTCTGCCAAGCCCAGCCTGACATTTGGATCCTCATCGAATGCCAGACTATATCGTATGTGTTCGGGTGTCGATGGATTGGTACCGACTGCGATACGCACATCGACATTTCTGTCCTCAGACAGAAGCTCCAGCACGTCTATCGGCGTCCTGGGATTTTCTGCTACCCGCTGACGAATCCGATCCACTTCGCTGTGAGCCAGCTTTTCAAGTAACTCTTGAGAGCAGCTTGAGCTGCCAGCCTGCACGTAGTTTCTCAATATTTCTCCATAGAATCTTGCTCCCAACATAAGGCAAATACCTCCGTCAGTCTATTTAGCTAGAGCCGGCAACTATGCCGATTGAAGGAAAATAGCCATCAAGAGATACGGTCTAGAAACCGAGGATCTCTGCGGCATCGACTATTCAGCTGGCAGCCTCAGATCCGACTGAGGCTGCCTTTTATCGCTTGTTACCAACCTGGCGGGCTGGTGTAATCATGATTTGGAACTATTCAAATTTTCAACCGTTCAACTGCTGCAAACCCTCCTATCGAGCAGAATTTGAGCTATCACAACGAAGGAAATTGAACCTTCCACATAGAAAAATAGCAAAAAATTTTTTGACATGCAAGTGTCTTAAGGATTTTTTTTACAATCCCGTGATGCCTTGTGACAAAGGGTTTCGGGGTGCTGTAAGTCAGCGATTCCCTGCGAGGAAGCGATCTAAAGGCGTTTAATTCCGCATTCGCTTTCACTATCAATGGCACTGACACTCAGAAGTTTAAGGGAGCTTCTTTGCACCGCCAAGGCGGTAACAGGATTAAGATGGAGCTAGAATCAGCTCGCCAGATACTCATTCAGTTGACTTTGCTGCGCACATCGTCTCAGCTTGAGCAAGGCTCGTGTTTCTATCCGTTTGATGCGTTCAGCCGGCAGTCCCAACTGTCGCGCCGTGTCGTCGATGCTAAGGGCACTGGTACCTTCTGCCAGACCGAAGCGCAACGCAATCACGTCGCGCTCGCGTGTATTGAGACAGCGCATTAATGACTCTAACTCCTCTTTCATCAAGGCGCGCACTGCAGCCTCGTCGCTCGATGTATTGTCTTTGAGCAACTCGATGAGCGCATCATCCTGATCTTCCCAAGCAGGTGAATCAAGCGAGATAACCTCCTGGGAGATATTGGATATGAGCCGGATTCTGCTTGCCGGGACTCCCGAACATTCAGCCAGTTCGTCAACCGTTGGCTCACGCCCCAGCTCTTGCCTGAGCGACTGTGCCGCCCTTCGTACATTTTTCAGGTCTTGCTCGACCTGAATAGGGACTTTGATTAGCTTGGCCTTGTCACCGATCGCTCTTACCATGCTCTGCCGAATCCACCAGACCGCATAAGTCGAAAAGCGGAAACCTTTTTCCGGGTCGAACTTCTCAACCGCCTTCAACAGTCCAAGGTTTCCCTCTTGAATGAGATCCTCGAAACTTAAGCCGCGATTGCGATACTGTTTGGCAATATTAACTACTAATCGCAGATTGCCTTCAGCAAGCCGCTTGGACGCTTTTGTATTGCCGGATCGTGCTGAGCGAGCTAGCATAAGCTCTTCTTCTTTGCGCAAGAGCTTGTGCCTTCTTACTTCCCGCAAGTACGCCTCAACGAGATCACTGGTGCAGTAGCCTTGCTCCTGGTAATTCTGTGTGTCCCCAGTCTCCACAATCAGGTTGTCATCGACCTGGGCATCTTGCCATTTGTCACTACGGCTAATCAGCGATTTCGTCATATTGCCTCCTTCTTTTAACGAAACCAACCTGGTCAAACGCTTTGATTTTGTGGCTCCTTGTCCCCATAGAGATTGTGGACAAGCCCATCTTCGTATGACCTATCCAATAAATTTTCTACAACAAAGGCCGAGAGTTCACCCCGGCCTTTTATCCAATTTTAAAATTCTGCTTTATCGTGTCACTATGGTCTTAAGGCGCACCCCCTCCGGATTGGCTATGGCTATTTGATATGCTGGTAACGAAGTTGCCGGAGCCAGGTTGTTCACTCTCAAGGAGAGCGAACGCGTGCCCCCGTTAGCTGTTTCGGTCGGCACTGGCACA
>CAZSNX010000139.1:0-9530 GCA_964607945.1 uncultured Candidatus Obscuribacterales bacterium | reverse complement strand
GAGTATCTTTCAATGTGGTTGGGAGTGAGAGCACTAGGCTGGATTGCCGTCAGCATCTATGCGCTTACTTTATTAATCGGGCAGTTATCAAATGGTCAGCCAAAGGGCGACGAACAGTCGTGCTGTTGAGCTTTTGATTCCCCAAAAATTTCACAACCATTTTGTACTCTGACCTTGCGTTGCTACTTTAGTGATGAAGCATCGGTTGCTTCTCCTCTCCGGTGTTTTCTGCAACCCGCCAGGCAATGATGCGACCTTTCGTGCTAGCCCTGGACCAAACTTACCAACAACTACCGAAAGTCTGGAGCGATGGATATACACAGAAGCGCGAACATTGACAGAAGCCAAGATTTTTTTGGTGGCGGACAGTCTTTTCTCCCACCGGCCAACATCAAGCCGGCTGCCAACACTCAAGAGCCTCAAAAGCAGTTGGAAAGCGCTGCAAAGAACCTTAAGTCGGTCCCAAAAGAGCTTGAGAATCCAGGCGGCGACGCTCAAAACGCGCTGAAGGGACTGTTAAAGCGAGCTGACAACCTCACGACGCATCAAGTCGAAGCGCATGTTCACAAGCTCGCCGAACAACAAAGAACGAACAACAACCTCAAGATAAGTATCTTGCTCTCAGAACGAGATGCAGCGTTAAACGACTTGCCAGATCAAGCATCTCGACGAGAGGCAGCAGTACTGGCGGCTTTGATCGAGCAAGCCAAGGCTGAGCCGCCCTCGGCATTTATGGACTGCATGCTTGCAAAGTTGACAGCGGATTTGAGGAAGCTGGCACCGCCTATAGCCCGAAAGCAAGAACAGATCGACAAGCTAGGCACCAACGACGAAATAGAACTGCTCAGAAACTTCCAGGATCTGCCGTTCAAAGGAAGATTATCGCTGGTTCTATCAGCGGAAGACCCGATTGAATCCGTGCAGCACCTCACTGAAATGTCCGGTCAATTTACTGACTGGGAGTTGAATCGACAATACTCCAAACTTTCTGCCGACCAGGCAAAGCAGCTCGACCAAAGGCTCCAACAGGCACGCAATGCCATCTTTCAAAACTATTGGAAAATTTGGAATCCGGAAGTGCAAGCACGCGCGCAACAACTAGAATCAGCATTGGGATTGCTTATAGAACAGCTTCCACCCGCCAAGCATGATGAAGCGCATCAATTAATCTCGGATCTCTGCGAGCCGAAGAAACAAAACGATCCGGTCGTCTGCAGATTCCTGCTCAATCACATCTCACCGCAAATAGCGGAAAAGGCGCAGCAACTAGCCGACCTCAGGTCACCTTTGCGCTCGGTCGAAAAACAAGACAAGGCGCTTGGACGACTGAAAAAGCATCTAGACGCTTTCGGTCCGGTTTATACAACCGGTGAAGAGCTGCCCTAGCAAATATCAGAAGCAACACCAAGCTCATAATCCGTGCGATTGTCCCGTCCGTGTTTTGCCGGCCCGGTCACAGTAAGTTTCCAGTGAACCCTTAGAGCCTACTCTGACAGCGATTCAAGTGGCCGTCTGCCTTTGAGCAAGTTTGTCATTGCAAACAGACCAAACAACGCCTCAGATGAAATCGATGTTAGCTGGCTATCGGGCAACTATTCAACTATGCAGCGCTAAGATATTGCCGTTATCCCTTTCGAAGACAGGTACAGGAAAGTGAACAGCGATGCCGGAACGCTCACGAAACCAATGCAAGTCTCTGACCAAGAAGTTGCTTGCCCCTCGCATCTAATCAACCTCAAGCGCTATCCGATTGTCGATCGTGATTCAGCGCTCTACAAGGAGTTAGTATCGACTTGCCGCGAGCAGCTAAAGGCAGTTGGAGCATGTGTGCTTCCCAACTTCATCACAGACGAGGCAGTCTCGGCCCTCGCTAGTGAAGCCGAAAAGATGGCACCACTGGCATATCACAATACGCTTACAGGCAATGCATATCTCACCGAACTGGATGCGTCTCTTCCGGCAGATCATCCGAGAAACTGGACAAGCACCACCGCGCTGGGAGCAGTCGCCTACGATCTCATTCCGAAAGAGGCTCTCATTCGCAGTCTCTACGAATGGGACGTCCTGATGCACTTTCTCAAAGATGCGCTCAATAAGGAGACGTTCTTCCGCTATGCAGATCCGATGGGCGGGCTCAATATAGCAGTCATGAAGGACGGCGATCACCTGAGATGGCATTTCGATCAGACGGACTTTGTCACTACACTTCTGCTGCAAGAATCAATCGGCGGTGGTGCCTATGAGTTTATTCCGATGATACGCAACCACCAGGAAGAGAACTACGATAAAGTCAAAGCGATCCTGGACGGCTCGCTGGAAGGCGTATTGCGCTTAGACATTGCACCCGGATCATTAGTTCTATTCGAGGGAAGGCATTCTCTACACCGAGTCACTCCGATCGAGGGAGACCGTTTGAGGCTGATAGCACTGCTCGGTTACGACACGCAACCGGGCGTAGTCAGCAGCGACTATCTTCGCAAAATAAGATATGGACGCACCATCTAAAGGAACACTACCGCCGGTGCGAATCGAGCGCGACAGGTTCGGACCGCTCGAACTGCCGTCCTCATGTCTCTATGGCATCGGGACGGCGCGGTGCCTTGAAAATTTGAGTTTCTCCAATTCGAAGCTGAGCGACTATCCGGACTTCTTGAATGCACTTCTTTCGGTAAAGCGTGCCTGTGCTCAAGCAAATCTCGCTTCGGGATTGATTGCCAATGAGATACAACACGCAATCGACAATGCCTGTTTGAAGCTAGCGCATGTAGATCACAGACAGAGCTTTCCGGTCGACATGCTGCATGGTGGCGGAGGGATAGCCTTCAATCTAAATGTGAACGAAGCCGTAGCCAACTACGCCAATCTGCAAAGCCTGGGTGCTGCCGGCGTTTACTTTCCCGTTCATCCGGCCAAGCATGTCAACCTCTGCCAATCCACCGCCGATGTCTGCCACACGAGCTTGAGGCTGGCAATTGTCGTCGCCGCGCGCCGGCTGGACATGGCGCTCGAGAGCTTGTCCGACGCATTTGCCCGGAAGAGCGCCGAGTTTCGACCGATCAAAACATTAGCGCGCACATGCCTGCAGGACGCAATGACTGTCTCTCTCGGGGCCGCCTTCGGTGCTTTCGACACAGTGACAGCTAGAAGACGAAAGGAATTCGCTTCCAGCGTAGACCAACTAAAGAAGGTGAATCTCGGAGGCACCGTAATCGGCTCCGGCGAAGGAGCCAACAGCAGATACCGTGAGCAAGTAATTAATTCGCTGGCAGAGGTCACCGCTATCACCTTCACGCAAAGAGAAAACTTATTCGATGCGGCTCAAAACAGCGACGATATAGGCAACGCCTCCGCGCAGCTGCGGCTGCTTGCTCAAAGCCTGATCAAGATATGCAAAGACTTGAGGTTGCTTTCGTCCGGTCCCAACGGTGGTTTTGGCGAGTTAACATTGCCGGCCCTGCAAGATGGCTCTTCGTTCTTTCAAGGCAAGGTAAATCCCGTCGTTCCGGAAACTGTAATCCAGGCCTGCATGCAGGTGCTTGGTACCGACACGACAATTCAAGCCGCAATCGAACATGGCGAGCTGAATCTCAATATCTTCGAGCCCGCAATGGCAAAGAATATGCTGGACGCCATTCAGATGCTGTCGGCAGCAATTTCGCTATTGTCTGAAAAGTGCATTTCAGGTATTACTGCCAACAAAGAGCGGTGCTCTCAACTGGTGGAATTCGCCCAGCCGTTCGGCGCGCAGACGGTTTCAAATAGAGTCTAAGTACAGAAAGATTGCAAGCAACAGAGGACAGCCAGGATGACCGCAAACATAATTGACAAAACAGACAGCCAACCTGATGCCACCGTCGCTAGAGTCAAGTGGGCGCAACAATGGCTGGCCGACAAGAAGCAGTTGTTCATCGCCGGACAGTGGCGCAGTCCCGACAGCGAAGAATTCTCCACGTCCTTCAATCCGGCAAATGGCAAGCTGCTAGGCTACTTCGCCGAAGCAGGAAAAGACGACGTAGACGCCGCAGTTGCTGCTGCTCGCAGCGCGTTTTCATCCGATGCCTGGAGAACGATGAGCCGGCGCAAGCGGGCCGGGCTATTGAAACAGATTAGCGAAGCAGTGCGCAAGCATCACGCAGAATTGGCGACCCTCGAGTCGCTCGACAACGGAAAGCTCTACAGGGAAGCGTTTAATGACGATATACCGGAGGTCTGGGAAGTCTTTGACTACTACGCCGGTTGGACCGACAAGTATTACTCCGAAAATTGCCCGGTCGACTCCGGCTTCATCAACTATACGAAGCGAGAGCCAATCGGTGTTTGCGCCTTGATTGTTCCGTGGAATTTCCCACTTTTGCTGGCAGCCTGGAAAATTGCCCCGGCATTGGCAATGGGCAACACAGTCGTTGTCAAACCATCGCCGTTCACTTCATTTTCCGCCATACGATTGATGGAGATCATTCAAGCCGAGGTCGATCTTCCCTCCGGTGCAATCAATTTAGTCACCGGCGGTGCGGAAACCGGCCGCCTTTTGACCCAACATCCCAAGATCGACAAAGTTTCATTCACCGGTAGCACCGCTACCGGCAAGCAAGTGGTGCGGGGTTCAGCTGATTCCAATCTCAAGGCAGTCTCGCTCGAGCTTGGCGGCAAGTCTCCTAATATCGTCTTTGCCGATGCGCCCGATCTCGATTTTGCAATTCAGCGTTCATTCGATGCGATGTTTTCACACAAGGGCGAGAAATGCTCAGAGCCAACAAGGTTCTTTCTGCACAGCTCAATTTATGAGCGATTCCTCGCGGAACTTGCCACACGTGCGGAAGCAACCATCTGCGGTGACCCGTTCGACAACCGCTCGACCCAAGGCGCACAGTGCAACGAGCAGCAATTCAACAAGATCCTTCGCTACATAGAAAGCGGAAAGAAAGACAAACTGAGACTGATCGCCGGCGGTCAGCGTGATGTCACCGGAGACAACGCCCAGGGATACTTTGTAAGACCGACGATATTCGCCGATGTGGACAATCGATTGCCGATTGCCCAAGAAGAGATCTTTGGACCTGTACTGGTCGTGACACCATTTTCAAATGAAGACGAAGTAGTAGAGATGGCCAACGATACGACCTACGGACTGGCAGCCGGAGTCTGGACTGCCGATGTTTCGAGGGCACATCGAATGGCCGACAAACTGGACGCCGGAATGATCTTTATCAACAAATATGGCTGTTACGATTTCGCAAGCCCTTTTGGCGGATTCAAACAAAGCGGCTGGGGCAAGGAGATGGCAGTTCACTCGCTTGATGCCTACACGAAATTGAAATCCGTCTGGTTGAAGATCGATTGACTATCTAGTTTGCTACTCTCATCTTCCGTAATACTGGACGCCTTTTGACTGGCTGGGCGCGTCAGAACCATCAAGTGAATTCGAACTGTTGGATTCCGGAGAGGAGGCCGCGGAAGTATTGGTAGCTGGCTGTCCAGGCGTAGCAGCGGGTTGAGCCGGTAGCGCTGTCTGTGGAGCAGCATTTAGTGGTTGAGTCGCAGGTTGGCTAGCGGGTGTCGGCGTCAAAGGAGTCAGCCCTTCCGAAGCCTTTGGAGTGGTGGTTGATTTCGCCTGGTTGACGTACGAACTCCAGGTGAATCCTCCATCAGCGTTGCGCACCGGCACCGATCTCTGTGCTGGCATCTGAACCGCCTGGCGGCCAGCCGGCGTAGCTGCCCCGGTTGGCCGGCTTGGGAATTGGCTGGCGGTACCAGCTCTATCTAAAACTTCAGACGGCTGTGTCGCTTCGCGCGGCGCTGGTTTAGGAAGCATCATCAACAATAGCAATAGACCGACCGCCAAAATAGTTCCACCGATGATCGCCATCAAGCGATCCTGCTTTGCCTTCACACCAACCGGGCAGTCAGCGGTCAGGAATTTGCCGTCAGCGCGCTTGAATAGCGTTGCGTTCTTGCGATCTTCCCTTTTGAGTATCAGCTCTTCGGCTTCCGGAAGTTCCAGTCCACTGAAATCATAGACTTGCAGTTTGCAAGTCGGACAATAACGACACCGGTCTTTTGAATCGGTGCCATCCCACACTGCCGCACACGCGGTGGCAATCTTGTAATTCTCAATCGGCTGAAAAGGCTTTTGCGGTTCGTTTGCTTTCGCCTTAATCTCTGCTGTTATGCGAATCTCCTTTTCTTTTGTCGCACGCGCCAGCGCCTCCCTTACCGCCTGAGGATCAAGCATGGTTTTTGGAGTTCCTTCAGCACTGCCGGCCTTGAGCTTGGCCTTTTCCGCCCGAATTGACTCCAGAACGGCGTTAGGAACAGCTTGAGGAGCAATCGGTGGCGCTGGTCTCTGCGGCGCGTCGCCGGCGGATAAATCCGGTGCTCCAACTTTTGAACTTTCATTTTCGCTAGATTTCGACCGATCAGGCGGGGTGCCTCCCGCTGCATCTTGAGTCACAGATATTAACGCCCCCAGTTGATAGACTATCGATTCAGAGCCGGGTTGCCATAACACCAGTCTTATTCCCGGGAATCGAGAACCCTATCCGGTTAAACCGCCTGGATGTTCGAATGTTGCAGTTGACTTTGCTGTGACCACGAGCGGACCGGTCAAGCCAGGAACATTGCCGAATAGGCTGCTGCTTAAGGTTACAAGCGGTGAAACACGCCCGATAACAGTTACCTGAATCTGATAAATATTGGCAGTCGTATCGATCGGTGTATCAGAAGTCGGGACGAGTTTCTCGGGAGCGCCGCCAGCCAAAGGAACCGTCAAAACACTGACTTCGACTTCATTGGGATCGATCTTAACTCCACCGGTCGAGCAACTAGCAGCAACCTGCCTGGCTTGATTGATTGCTGAAAGCACCGTACCGGACTCGGTCACTACATCATTTTGGAAGCTTGGTGCCCTGGCTGCCTTTACCGCTGCAACACGAGCCGCGCTATAGACGGCATTAGAGCCCAGGAATAGCGTGCCGAGGTCTATTAACGGAAAGAGAATGATCACCAAAAAGATGAGCACGACAATCGGAAACTCCACTGTCGAATTGCCCCAACTTCTTTTCAGTGTCATGTTCGGACCACCTATTGCTTGGACAGTTTCAGACCAGCGGGTTGCCTTCCGATTTAGCTTACTGCACATGCGCATCAAGAATCGTCCGGAGGTATCTGACCATCATCACCGACAATGTCATCGACATCGGTCGGGTCGGTATCGATACCAATTAACAGGGGAAAGGTGCTGGTGTTCTTCAGTACCACCTTTTCCACCACCCCGCTTTCACCAAAGAGAATAGGAGCCGGAGCTTGTGCGACGAGTTTGGTTACGACTTGAGCATACGGGCCTTTATCGACATTGGTGATCGGCTTACCATTGGAGCCAACCTTGTAGCTGAGATCTGTAATGCTGATCGGCTTGTTTTCGGAGTCATCTGGATCTGTATAGAAGTAATAGACGACACCATCGATCTCCGGACTGTTTATCAATCCACCAGCAAGCGCGAATGACTTGACCGCTGCTTGTGCCGAAGCGACCGCTCCATCAAGAGTTTGCTGCTGAGAGGCTACTCGAGCTGCTTCGCGGCAGGCTGAGTCATTAATGAAACTTCCCAAGCAAATGAAGCATATATTCAGCGCCAACAACGCCACCGGAATCAGCAAGATAATACCGCAAACCAACTCCACGGTTGCGCTTGCCGCTGAATGCCTGCTTGCGCGAAGATGCCTTTTTCTACCTTTCAGCTTCATCTCTACCTCATCAGCGTAAAGAGATACCACCAGCACCACCAGACAGCTTCATCAGCACGTTTTGAAGCACTTTGCGATCGGCCGCCGCGATATCATCGGGAACAGGAAGGGGAGTCTTACAATTACCAACTTTATACGAGTCGGCAAGATAACCGCCTTTGGCTTTCAACTTCACAATAAACTTCGGCCCGGCCGGGCAAGCGTAGCCACCCTGGAAGAAACCGACAGTCAGTAACTTTATTCCCAACTGCCCGGCTAGCAACGCCTGCTTGCCGCTGCCACCTACCGTCGGAATTCCGTCCGTCAATAGAATAATTGTCTTGGGCCAGCCTTGAGTATGACCCGGACCGGTAACCTGTCGAATGCCTTCCGCAAGGGCAGCGGGTGTATTTGTTCCGTAGGACAGTGTTCCCATATCAACCGCGTCCAATACCTGTTGTGCTCGATCGTCGCTCGAGTCAGCACTTAGTGGAACAAACGGAAACTGATAGGCGCCGACATTGGAGAGATCAAGGGTAGAGCCCGGATCATGCGGAGCAGCAAACTTTCCGTATCCGACCAGAGACCAGTGAATGTTTTTTTGATCGCGCGTGTTATCGACGAAATAATGCAGAGCTTCTACAGCCGTCTGGCGAGCTTCACACAAAGTGAGAGCGAGCCTTTGATACTCGGCTTGAAATCCAATCGCGGGTTGAAATCCAGGAATGAGCCTGATAGCCGATGCGTTCGCTTTCTTGGAGGCATAAGTGGCAGCATCCTCCAGGTTGCCAAGCTTACTTTCAGCAAGGAGTGCCGTCAAGACGTCCTGAACTGTATATCTAGCCTGCGTCGAAGGATTGTAAGGAGGTTTGACAGCACCTTGATAGTACTGCGCGAAGGCATTTAGTGCTGCAAAAATTCTGGGTGTATTTCCAGCATCGACACTAAGTTTCGGAGCGGAGGTGGTTTCAAGCGTCGTGCCATCGGCAAGCACCGGCGGATCTGGCGGCAGCACAGGAGTATATCCTGATACCGGCGGGTCGGGGGAAAAGGCGACCAGGCCTGGAGCTGGTATGGTGCGATTGGTCTCGCCCAAAAGCGATTTCGCAATGAACGGCTTGTTGCCACCGGGTGGAGTTAGAGGCTCGCCATACGACACATATTCCGGAGTCGATACAGTTGTTGTTGTTGTGTAAGTGGTCGTCGTGGTCGAAGTGGGATTACCGTCTGCATCGGCAGGACCGGGGACCGTAGTGGTATTGGCCTTGGTGCTGACCGTCGTAGTGCTGCCATCGGTATTTTCAGTGCTGACCGGGCCGCTGACCGTTCCGGTCGAACTAGTTGAAGTCGTTGTTTTGGATTCCGCGTCATGATAGCGGCGGATGTAACGTACTGACCTTTTCTTACCGGACGCGTATGACATCGAGTAGGAAAGATCTATCACCAGACATACATCCCCCCTGAGCTTGCCGGTTCCCGGTCCGGCAGTCGAATTGGCATGCAGTGCAAACGGACCAAGAAACTTCAGTAACGGAGGGCGAAAGCCGAATGCCGACTGAGCTGTCACGGTATTGTCTTTCGCATTAAATAGCAGATTGAAAAAACTTCCGCCTGTATTGGGAACGGCAGTGCTCGCAGCTGGATTGAGAGTTGCTGCAGCCAAGCTGCTTTGATAAACCTGGTTTTTCTGAAAATAACTCAGAGCGATCTGAGTCGCGGTTGGCTGATCGGTATTTTCCGGGTCGGCTAGATACGCAGCTGCAGATAATGCTGAAGCATCGGTAGCTGCTTGCAACTGATTGAACTGC
>CAZSNX010000138.1:0-9541 GCA_964607945.1 uncultured Candidatus Obscuribacterales bacterium | reverse complement strand
AGCGGGTGCAGGCAGGGCTAGAGCTTAATTTCCGATCACTACGCGCGGTATCACATCGACAGCCAAAGTACAGCGTGCCCGAATCGATTGCAGGCTCGATGTCATGTTCGATGTTGTGTAGGAGTGATGCCAGGCATGATCCGTGCGATGCATGGCAGCGCCCCTGCGAGCACCGGTGCGGACAAGCAAATGCTACGTTACCAGCATGTCATGCTTTTCTTGACAGGCCGGAGCGGACATTGATAGGATGGTCTGCTGTCGTGTCTTGCGCCCGTAGCTCAGCCGGTAGAGCACTCGGCTTTTAACCGATTGGTCGTGCGTTCGAGTCGCACCGGGCGCAAATTCATTATTGCAGGGGAAGCTTAGTAGCGACCCCTGCAGTTTTTTGGGGAATGAGGCGCACCGGAGCCGGTTCAGCCAATTTTGCAAATGGCTATCTACCAGGGGAAATTGACTCGAACAAAGAGCGGGACACTGCTTGTTGCCAGACCACCGGCAAAATCAACCACACCGACTTGAATGCCACGCTCATCGAGCGATTGCGGATAGAGGTAAAGAGCAGCGCTCAACTTATGAACCCGCCCATGATTGGTGGCGCCAGGCCCGAACCAAAAGACAGCCTCCAAACCCCTGGGAGATTTCAAAGGTCTGTCGAGTTCGAAGTACTTTTCAAGAAACACCTCATCACCGTATGGCGGCGGCTCTTCGAAATCAATCGGATCGGAATGCGAAGTCCATTGCCAGAGCACCTCATCGGTGCCTGCTCGTTTCAATGTCACATTCATGCGCGGGAACCACTCATCGGCTCCATCCGACTCGCGAAAGACACTTAGCCTTCCCCGGCTCAGACGCGGACGCTCGACAAGCATCTGACGACCCTGCGCATCGATTTCGTCCATGCGGATAACCTCCTTGAGTAACAAGAATTGGATAATATCATCCGGCAGCGTGGACTAACTCAGTGAGTGAAACTTTCCGCCTTTTGATCGACGTCAGGATAATATAGACCGTATGAATCGCTCCTGTAAGCTCAGCTTTGTATTGCTTGCCTCACTGCTGCTTGGAATTTTCAGTCTGGCTGCACCGGCTGCATCATTGGCCCAAAATGAATCCGAATTTGACGAACCGAGCAAGCAGGTAGACAAGATAGCCGCCATCTCCTATGTCACCTGGTGGGCGCATGATGCAAGCGCAGGCTATCATCCGACTTTGCTTCTCAAGGTTGAAAATTACAGCAGTAAAGACCTGACCGGCGCCTTGATCAAATTCCAGGCTCGCTTCATCGACTTGACCAATGGCATTACCACCATCGCTAAACGTGATGTAAGGCAATCCTTCGTGCCACATCAACAGATATATGTTCTGCTCAAAGGCCCGCAAGCCTTCGATTTGCCGATCGACGAGTACAACTGGCCAATGATTGAATGCAAAGTGATGTGCCGCGTAGGTGAAGTCGGTGACGAAGGCACTCAGACCTTAATCGTCACCAAGCTGGAGTCGATCACGATGAATGACGACGAGGCGATGCAAAAAATGAACAGGCTTGCCGATTTCAACCGAGCAAAACTTACTCGTCAAGCTGACCAGAAAACGGTGAGGCCGCCGGCCAACCAGGTTCGTCCGGCCAAGCCGGAAAAGCCTCTGGTAGCCACGGCAGGCAAATTAACCGGAGTCGCCGATTCGCAGAAAGCAAAGCAGCAACCGCCGGCGAAATCGCTCTTATCTTTGCTGACCGGCAGGAACAAGCCAGGCTTGGGAGAGGACTTCTATAATTTCGAGAAAGCGTATGGAATGCCCTCAGCCACTGACACCAGCGATCAAGGCTGGACTTGGGCAAGCTACATCCAGCCGAAATTCACCGTCATTGCCGGTTCCAAGGGCAGCACCGGCAAAGTAGATGTGATAGTTTTGAAACTGTCGGACGAAGAACCGGGAAAGGAATCAAATTTGCCGCTTGTCTCCAGCGCTCTGTCCGGAATCTTTAAGAATCAAAAGGTCGGCCAACCAACTCATTCGGTGCGTTATCTGCCAGCCGGACGCCTGCATCTGTTGACATGCAAGGCCGCCGGGTTCGAGTCTTGCTTCTTTGCCGCCTTGCCCAAACCACAAGACGGCAATTCGGCATTCCTGGTGCTGTCACGAGTGCCCGGCAACCTGGTCGACTTCATCTGCGAGCACAGCAAGCGTGCCGCAGTGCTCGAGCAGCCGGCGGCAATCTTGACCGGTAAGTAGCGCACCAGAAGCGTAATTCCCTCACTATAAGCACCTTTGAAGCTTAATTCGCTGAGCGAAGTTGGGTTTGTTCTTCGACAAGGGTCTATAATGCCTTTGCAAAATCGGGATCAATGTCGGGAAAGATTCAATGCCAGTAGAATTACCTGTAAGACACGAACCGGACAGATTGGACATGGCTCCTACCGCAGGCTCTACCGGACCTTCCATCGTCGATACCATTCCGCTGCGATTAGTCCTTATGCTCGCCGCCCCTTACCTGGCCGGCAAGACACAGCTAGATGCAATCAAGGCTGCCCACCGCCTGTACAAGCAGGACAGGTTCTCATCGACTGTCGATATTCTGGGAGAGGATTCCGACACAGACGAGGAATGCGACCAGTCCGTCAGACTTTATACAGATCTGATCGAAGCGATTGGCAAGGAGAAGCTTGCCTGCACCAATCCACTCGAGCAGATTACGGTTTCTATGAAACCGTCTATGTTCAGCACGGTAAGCCCGGTTGCAGCCAGCGACAGCAAGCTTGCCGAGGCCTACGCACGCATCAAGAAAGTAGTCGACTGCGCATACAAGCACGGACTGAGAATAACGCTGGAAGCAGAAGATCATCGCTGGACGGACTTTCACATCGACAGCTACATCTCCTTGGTAAACGAAGGTTACAGCAACCTGGGCACAGTGCTGCAATCGCGCTTGTTTAGAACCAGGAACGACATTCGCCGCTTCGATCACAGAATGCGCGTCAGAATGGTGATCGGTATCTACAACGAGGTTGCCGATATCGCTCACACGGAAAAACCGGTGATGAAAGAGCTTTTAGTGGAGTATGCTGCCGAACTGGCGAAGCGAGGAACATACATCGAATTGGCCACTCACGATGCAGCTTGTCTCGACAATTTCTTCCAACAGGTGGCAATTGCGCAAAAACTGCCGTCTTCTCAATTTGAAACCCAGTTTCTGATGGGCGTCCCGCGCCAAAAGTTGGAAAGGTCATTGAGAGATGGCAGCTATTTCCAGAACTTTGAGCGGCAGGCCAGCAGCGGCCAGCTTGACTACCTTGCGGACCTGCAGAAGACCGGCATCCTGGTTCGCCTTTATCTGCCGTTCGGGCGAGACAGCGTGGCTGGACCATATTGTAAGCGGAGACTGAAAGCCAACCCGAATATGATCGGCTACGGCATCAAGAATCTTTTGCACATACAATAGATAATCCAATGACCGGGGCTGGTAAATCTCTCTATCTATTGTTGGTAGTCTGTCTACTTTTCCAGACGCCGCCTGCTGTGTCGATGGAAAAGGTAGCAGCCAGCACTGCGCCGCCCGGCAAATCCGCCACACCGAGCGAAGACAGCAGTAAGCCACCAGCGGAATCGTCCTTACATCCGGTTGCTCAAATTGCTTCCAATTGGTTAAAAATCCCCAGTCTCCAGCAGTCTCAGGTCGGCATAGAGATAATGGATCTACCATCCGGACAGATTCTCTTTTCATCCAACGGCAGCAGGCGATTCACACCGGCCTCAACCGCAAAAGTATTTACGACTGCCTGCGCGCTCGATTCACTCGGTCCGGAATTTCGCTACCGCACACAGCTTCAGGCTGTAGGTACGATCAAAAAGGACAAGCTGGCCGGTGATTTGACGATTGTCGCCTCGCAAGACCCCACTTTCGGTACAAAGGATCTTCACCAACTGCTCGGCACTCTAATTGAAAAGAAAATTAAATACATCGAAGGCCGGTTTGCACTATCTGTGATACCAGGTGGAAGCGATCAGTTCAACACCGGCTGGCTTGCCGAAGATTGGGGACAAAACTGGATGCCGGTTTCGTCCAACTTAGTGCTCGATCGCAACGTGGCACCAGGCAAAGATCCCGGTCGCGGTATGCCATCGACAGATCTGTCAGCCCAGCAATTCCCACCGGCAATCTTTCACTCGCTGCTTCGCTCCGATCTGGCTGCCGGTTGGGTGGTATACGAGCCAGGCAGCAAATCAGTCAAGGTTTATCATTCTTCAAATGCAACCGGCAGCACCGCTGGCGATGTCATTGTCGCCAACCCGGAAAGCTATAACCTGGCAGTTGCCGGAACGATCTTGCATGGCTTGGGCGTGCGCCAGACCGCGCATCCGATCTCGGTGCGCTCCGGAGAGGAGCCGCAGCTAATCGGCGAGCACCTTTCCAAGCCGGTAACAGAGATTATCAGAGAGTGCCTGAAAGACAGCGACAATCTTTACGCTCAACAACTATTGAGAACGCTGGGGTTCAAGTACAGAAGTCCGAGAGCCAGTGAATTCAGTTCACTGGAAGATACCGGACTGACACGCATCAAAGACTGGCTTTCGGAGCTGGGCGTCAGGCAAGGTGAAGTCGTTTTGGTTGACGGATGCGGTCTCTCTCGCAAAAATTTGGTGTCGCCGCATGCACTGAATATGGTTCACAAGCACATGGCCGGCAAGGATCTTAATGGACCCTATCTTGCGCTCTTGCGGCAGGAAGGCAGCGGACGAAGTTCCTTTCGATTCAAAACCGGCGCGATGGACAGCGTAAGGGCAGTATCAGGCGTTATTCACAGCAACGGCGGCAATACGATGGCGGTCACAGTGATGGTAAACGGGCACCTGCCGCAGGTGGGTGCGGTGCGTTCGTCAATCTACAACTTGACCAGCCAACTCGAATCGATGCAAGCCTATACCCTATCGGGCTCTTCGCCGGCCGCCGCCGAACCGAAACGAGAGGTGGTCTCTCCCCATCCAGCCGGCAGAACTCGTCACGGAAGAGTCAGACACCGGTAACTTTCTTTAGCCCTTGGCAATGCGCGGAGAAAAGATCGCAAAAGATTGCTAGCAATTAGCAATCGCCAACTCGAACACCGCGATAGACAAGAGGTCACGGACCTGTTAATTTTTCGCATGTCAATTATTTACGTTTACTAAGGACTCCCACTTGACAAAAAGACCAATCAGGTTTCCTTTTCTCTGCAAAAGTCTTGCAGTGTTGATTTGCTTGTTGATCCAGTCCGATTGCTATATGGCTGGAGCCTTCTCTGCTGAACCAGCATTAGCTGCCGACGCAGCGCAGGTTGCTGAAATTATCGGAATTAGGCAAGAAGCTGAAGTGATTTTGGCAAGGCAGAACAGATTAATTACAGACGACGAGCGCCACCGTTTTAACAGCCTTAGAGCTAAAGTATTGCGCCGGATTTTTGAGGCTGTTTTGCAGGTTCAGTCTGCCGAGAACCAGCTGGAACTCGAAATGGCATACGCCTATGATGTCTTGGCCCGAGAGCGGCGAAAAACAAATACAGTCAATGAGTTCTTCAATGTCTTCAACTTTGCGCAGTTGAGTGTTTTATACGGTTTTATCGAACCGTACTCACGCTTAAAAAATCAATTTACGCAATCAGCTGTCGGTACATGTGTAGGCTCGGGAATGGCCATCGGACTGCCTGTGTTGAATATCTTGTACAACAAATTTGCCAAAGCGTCTCACCTGGCACCGCCCCCATTCCTAGCTCATATTCTTGAGGGAAAGCCTGTTGACGCTTCCAATCTACCACCTCTGGTAGCCGGATATATGGACTCTCCGGCAGCGGGCTCGTCACTTACTCGCAGGCAAGCTCTCAACGAGCTCTGGAAAGAACGCTACCATGCCGATATGTCGAAGAAAGATACACTTTGTGGTTTAGACGACGGAAAGTCAAAGAACGCATTTGTACTCAATACTCGTACTGTTCTTTTGTGGTCTCTTTATACAGCTATTAAGGAATTTGATTCGGACCTTCTTTCCTTGTTGAATCAGGTAAAACAAACTCTGACTGCAGAAGCGCAGCCTTCACCCGGCAGAATAGCCGGATCTCTGGGCCTGGAAGGCGGTGCTGAAGAGGCTGCGCGTCTGCTTCGCCTTGAAGCCACAATCAGAGAACTTCAAGCGGCTCCAGCTGGATCCGAGCAAAAAAAGGAGCTTGAAATAACATTCATGGAGTCCTTATTAGCAGGCTATTTGGAGATTCGCGTCGCCGCGGACCGCTGCCAGCAAGACTTGAACTATCAATATGATGTTGTTCTTGCTCAAATGAACGCCAGACGCGGCAAATTTTTGCAAAAGACATACGAGCTGAACTTCATACAAACAGGCACGCTTGGGGCCTGTGCCGGCTGGAGTTATCTTAAGGGCTACTCCAAAGCCGGAAACGAACTCTTCATCATCGCTGATTCTATTGGTCTGGGTATAACTGCTATTTCGCTGCTTGGAACACACGGCGGCTGGCGCAAGAATCATACTGAGCCAAACTCGCTGGCTGATTTTTTCGATCTAAGAGCAAGCGGTAAGCACGGTTTTACTCCGTTTGTCTGGAGTTATCTCAATTCGGTTGCTCCGGCTAGAGCCGACGGCAAGAGTAGGCGCCAGTATCTGCAAGAAATCTGGAGTAAGCACGGCGTCACCACTTACAATCTCAACAAGAAAGCCAGTCTTGAGAAGCTGGGAAGCATGCCTTCATGCAAGTGGGACACGATAAACTTGGTCACCAATCGCATTGCACTTCTATCCTCGCTGCGAGAGCAGTTCTTACAATTCGACACTGAGCTTCTTGATTTATTGCGCAATGCCTGGCCAGAGCAAATAGCCGGCGGCCCGACTTCGCCACCGGCTGAATTAAACCAATCAGCCGCCGCCGCCGCCACTTTGCTCGGTGTTGGGGGAATGTTCAAAAAGATGCCGGACGGCAGCCTTGACGAGAACGCGAAACTGACAATCCTAAGACAGGTGCTCGAGGGCTTTCTAGACGCTAATGCAAACAGCAACATCATCGCCCACGAAATGCTAGTTGAATCGCAAGTCGTCGACCGCATGACCCGGCAGAGAGATAAAGCGATTCAGCTTACCAATCTGGGAAATTTCCTGCAGCTTGGAATATTGGGTGTTGTATCCGATTCCATGGGGCTCTCTTCCAGCAGCAAGTATGTTTTGTATGCTGACCGGATTAACATTGTTTCCGGTTATCTAATCGGCAGTCTGGCTCTGGCATCGGTACTTGAAAAGCACGGCAGCGTGCGTTTGAGCAGAGTCGGTCCCAATTCGCTTACTGCTGCCTTCGGGAAAGGCTCGGCTAAATTGTCTCCACTGATGATCAAGTATCTAAACAGTGTTGCGCCAGTGTCTACGCTCAAAATATCGAGAAGGGAAGAACTGAAGAGATATTGGACAGAATCAAAAGTCTTGTCAGTTAACGTAAACCGTGATGCAAACGTGCAGAAACTTTCAGTGGAAGGCAGAGCACACCACTGGTGGGACGAGACTATAAGCATGATAAACAATCGAATTACCATGCTTTATGATCTGCGCGCAGTGTTGAGAAGCAGCAATCAAGGTTTCGAGCAGTTGCTTGGCAGTTTGAACTAGTTTTTTTTCGGTTTTGAGGAAATGGAACAGATATGGGAGGATTTCATGATAGACGAAGAAAAGAAAGGCGACTGTAACTCAGAAGCAAGCGAAAACGGGTTGACTCGCCGCACCTTTCTTGTGGGAGCTGCTGTCTCTGCATCAGCTATAGCTTTGGGAGCTAAGTCCGAAGCAAAGACTGAGAGCAAGAAAATTTCCGGTCGCCCCAAGAGCATGCTCGTCAAAAACGCATCAGTGCTCGTAACTATGGATGGTGCTCGCCGCGAAATCAAAGATGGCGGCATGTACATTGAAGATGGAGTCATCAAGGAAGTAGACAGCAGCGACAAGCTGCCTAAAACAGCCGAAGTCGTGCTCGATATGAAAGACCAGTTGGTTCTACCAGGGCTTGTAAACACACACCAGCACTTGTATCAGCACCTGACCAGAGTTGCACCCGCTTGCCAGGACGGAAATGTTTGGAACTGGTTGCGTGTACTTTATCCGATGTGGGCGAGAATGACCCCGGAGTCGGAGCGTCTTGCTGTTCAGGTAGGACTGGCCGAGCTTGCTCTTTCGGGATGCACAACCGTCTTCGACCATCAATACGTGTTTCCAAATGGATGCAAAATCGACGATGCAATCGGCGTAGCAAAAGACATGGGCATCCGCTTCCATGCTTCCAGGGGAAGCATGTCGCTTGGACAGTCAAAGGGCGGTTTGCCTCCGGACAGTTGCGTGGAAAATGAAAGCGACATTCTCAACGATTGCCAGAGAGTAATCGACAAGTATCACGATATGAAACCCGGCGCCATGACGAGAATAGTACTGGCACCATGCTCGCCCTTCTCGGTCACAGATGATCTCATGACCGAATCAGCAAAGCTGGCTCGTCAGCACAAGTGCGGTCTGCATACCCACCTTGCCGAGTCTCTTGATGAAGAGCGCTATTGCCTTAAGAGATATGGATTGAGACCGGTAGGTGCCATGGAAAAACTGGGCTGGCTGGGTAATGACGTCTGGTTTGCCCACTCGGTGCACGTCAATGATGCTGAGGTGGCTCAGTACGCCAAGACTGGCTCTGGCGTGGCACACTGCCCATCCTCAAACATGCGATTGGCCTCGGGCATGTCGCCGATCAAAAAGATGAGAGATGCGGGCGTGAAGGTTGGGCTTGGTGTTGATGGATCTTCAAGCAATGACTGCTCTCATTTGCTTGCCGAAGCGAGAATGGCAATGTTGCTCGCACGCACTCTCCTCAGCGAAAACCCGGGTGGTCCGCCTGAAGATAAGAAGCAATGGATGTCGGCTCGGGATTGCCTCGAGATGGCCACTATCGGTGGAGCCGCCGTTCTTGGAAGAGATGACATTGGTTCTCTCGAGCCCGGAAAGCGCGCTGATTTCTTCTCAGTAAACACGAATCAAGTGGCCTTTGCCGGTGGAAGCATGGTCGACCCGGTAGCGTCGTTAATATTCTGCACACCGCAAAGTGCATCATATACAGTCATTGATGGAAGAATAATCGTGAAAGATGGCAACATCGAAACTTTAGATCTCCCGGTGACTATCGAGAAGCTCAACAAAGCCTCTCGTCAAGTCATGAACGTTTAATTCACGAGACATCATCTTAGGCGGATATCTTCAGCAGGTATCCGCCTTTCGTCTTTTTCTCAAGGAACCTGGTCGTGAATCGCTTACTGTGCCGGGGAAAAGCAAACCAGAGCCTCTTCCTAATAGCAAGTTTATTGCCAGGCATTCTCTTCCCGACCGGAATTGCTCTTGCGCAAGATGATTTCAGGGAAACCCCTCGCGAGCAATCTCTTGCGCAAACCGCTGAGATTCTTGGCACAGAAAATGAGTTCAAGAAACTCCTGTCGATGAGACAGCGTTCGAATCTCACAGAAACAGAGACTACAGAGCTACTCGACGGCC
>CAZSNX010000137.1:0-9548 GCA_964607945.1 uncultured Candidatus Obscuribacterales bacterium | reverse complement strand
GGGCAGCCATCAATTGTGCGCACCGTATATAGTGTCGGTTACACGATCGATCCCGATTGAAAGTGGTTAACTCGGCGCGTTCGAAGGATTATTCTCGCTTGAGCGAAGAGCCTGAGATTGGGGGCTACTCAATCGACCGGCTGTACGGGTCTATCTCCACTTCCTTAACCAGAAATGCCGGCGCTACCACATTGATTAGCTGGCTGTCTGACAGCAGAGTGTCAATCTGTGCGGAAAGCCGTTTTGCTTTGACTGCAAGTGCTTGTTCGTCTGGGAGTTCAGTCAGTTTTGGAGAATGCACCTGGTCTTATAGCCAGATTCTCATGCGCTGGTAGTCAAAGATTCTCTATCATACACACGATAATCAAGATAACGTATCGGTGCCCCTCCGGCATGCTTACGCACGGGAAATGAGCGCCGCAATTTCAAAGCGAGCGCTTGCATTACGGCGCTGCAGTCGCGAGCTATGGGTGGCGGGGCCAGCAAATTGAGCATGAGCAATAGCGGCAAGCAAGTCCGCACCCGTTTTATGGCTCCCATTTTCTACCGGTTCGAAGATTAACTTGGTACTGACATCTCGTCATTCTAGTCTAGCTTCTACTGCAAACTGCGGGAAGCCCACCGGGGTCGGCAAAGCCGAAACGTTGGCAGATAATCTTCCGGCTTTACAATCAGTCCTGATTTGACGATAATCACACCAGATATGGTGACTCTTCCGGTGGAGTGCAAATGCGGCAAGCAAGGGATATCGAGTTTCAGCCGGACTGATCGAATCGTAGTGAATTCTAGGAAGTGAGTCCTTAAATGAGTGAAGCGCTGCAGAGCATGATGCGTGCAGTTCTCAATGATGGTGGCAGAGCAAACAGTCAAGCCAATCCGCTGACAGCAAAGACTCAGGCCGGCGATCTCGAGTTGGCGGCAGAGCTGACCAGGATGGCCGACTCTCGTGCTGGCTGCGGCAAGCAACTGGAAGCCGAATCTTTGTATGTTCGTGCCAACACGATCAGAGAGCGCCTGCTGGCTGACAATGATCCTTTACTGCTCGCCGGTTATTGCGATCTCGCACTTCTTTATGATGCGATGCAACTTTACGAGAAATCCGAGCCCATCTACAAGAAAATTGCCGCCGGCTGGCAGCGCGTTGGCGATGCTGCTGGCGACCCGATGGTTGCACGCTCGCTCAATGATTTAGCGGCGGCCTATCTTGCCCAAGGTAAGTTCGGAGAAGCTGAGCAAACGTATCGTCAAGCTCAGTCCGCCTTGCAAGCACTTCATGGAGCAGATAATGCGCAAGTCGTAGATCTGCTGGAGCGGATAGCTTCGTTGGCTGTCGAGCGCTACCTATCCAAGCAAGGACAGGATGGCGAGCAATTGCTCTCGGCGTGCGAGGCTTATTTCGAATTGGGACTCTTCTACCAAGGACAAAGAGAGTTCAGGCAGGCTGCCCGACTGTTCAATCGTGCTGTCGAGCAGGCTGCTTTGTCGAGCAGTAATGCGGCATCGTTATTTTCGCTCCAGTCGGAAACCGTCGCGGAAGCGGATTATCTCCGTCCGCATTTGGCATCTTTTGCGCACTCGATTCAAGCGATGGCGACCGCCTGTCTTTGTCAGGGACGGTATCTTGAATCAGAGGCTTTGTCCAAGCGCGCGCTGGTCTTGAACGTGCGAGCAAACGGTAGCGAGCATCTCCTGGTAGCCCGTAGCCTCGAACAATTGGCTGAGTGTTTTGTCAGGTCCGGCAAATTTGTCCGAGCTTCAGCTCATTTTCGTAAGGCGCTTTCCATTAAGGAAAAGTTCTTTGGACAGAGTCATCGCGAAATAGCCGGTGTCTTGTGTGCTCTGGCCAAGTCTTATTTGGGACAAGGAGATTTGATTGAGTCTGAAGTCGCTCTTGCCAGGGCGGTCGGCATATTGGAGAACAGTGGCGATTTAGAAGGCACTCTTGCTGCTGAACTCTTCAATTGCATAGCAGACATGAGCAATATGAAAGGACTGAGCGATCAGGCGCATGCCTTTGCGAGCAGGGCGATGGTGATTACGGAAACAGTAGCGGCTGGTGGTAGACCGCTTGCCAAGCAAGCACATCCTGCTAGTTCCAAAGGTGCTCAAACCGGTGATATCTGCGGCCGGCAAGATTTGAGTCGAATAGACGGCAAGTTATTGCGACTACTGGCGGAAGGGTTGGACAACTCCGAGCTGGCAAAGTTGAGCAGCACCAGTTCATCAGCGGTCAATCGGGAGTTGTCGGTGCTGATGCAGAAGCTCGGTGAGCTTTCCGGACAAAGTGCTCAGGAATTCTTGCGAGCCAAGTTGGCAATTTAACGAGACTTTAAGTAAATCCCCTGCTTTGATCGGGATTGCCTATATTGCAAAATCGCCTAAGTTTGCGAGAATTAGGAATTGTCATGGGCTAAAGTGTGGGGTTGCCCTGTGAGCGCCGAAGAGGGGGCAGGCACAATACCTGATTGTTGCAACGCAGACTTAGGAGTCGAACCGTTGCGCAAGCAAGCGATCCACGTACTCGACACGATTCTCGATGCCGAACATCTAGAGTTAGCGGCAAAGCTCAGTAATTTAGCCGATGATTATCATACCTCCGGCAAGCTTACCGAAGCAGAAGCGCTTTATTGGATCGTTCTTGCGATGCGCGAGAAGGCGCTAGGTGAGGAACATCGCGATGTTGCCATGAGTTTGCTTGGGCTTTCGTCTGTTTATGAGAGCTTTGGTCGGTATTACTACGCGGAGACTTTTGCGAAACAAGCTCTAGTAATTCTGGAACGTGTGCTAGGACCAGATCATCCCGATGTGGCAATCAACCTTCATACGCTTGCCAGTAATTATATCTGCCAGGGCAAGCTGGCTGAAGCCGAACCGCTGTACCGTCGAATGCTGGAGATGTGGGAGAACATCCTTGGTCTGAGCCATCCGCTCATTGCCCCTCGGTTGGAGCGATACGCGCAGCTACTGAGAAGTATTGGCAAGGTCGAGCAGGCCTGTCGAATGGAGAGTCGTGCTCAGTCTCTTCGCAACCGGGTAAAAGTTTAGGCTTCCGGTTGCGTTGCTGATGCATACACTGGTTGGCATAAGTGCTGTTATCTGATTACGTAAAAGATGGTCTGATTGTTCGTGGTATCTCGCAACGGTCTGCCGTCGAATCCACCTACCCAGACTGCGCAGAGATGAAGACCGTCGGTAACCACTGCCACTGTACCGGGATTGGAGAACCAATTGCCGGGCGGGTTTTGCTTGGCCATTTCGAGTGCGGTTTGGTTGAGCCCGGGGTCGTACATGATTTGAATTCGTGGTGTGTCGGAATCGGACGGATTGAGTGGATCTCTGTGCTGCATTAACAGTGGTTGTTCTTCCGTGGACTTCGGTTTTTTTATCTCAAACGGATTTTCAGGCAAGAGCTTTCCCAGATGTGTTTGAAACAAGGCGATCTCTTGCGGTGAGTGTGGATAATGGTCGTACCGTTGATGAAACTCCGCTACCCAGTTAGTCACTATTTTGAGCTGCTTGATCAGTTCACCTTCTGCTTGCTGATTGAATTCGATTGCTTTGGTGAGCCGCTGTACCAGCTCTGCTTTACTGGGCTTTTTGGCGTTTGCCGCTGTGGTATCGCCAGTAATGGCAGGTGCCGTTGCGGCAATCAGCGCTAAGAGAGCAGCTCTAAATTCTCTTCTCGACAAAACTATCGCTTCCCAATTTAGGAGACAAGCATAATGTAACGGCAGGGAGCGGTTTTGTTCAAGTGGAACTTTACTGCGTGGAGTTGGCCTGTTGTGGTCCTGCTGGAATGAGGCGTGCCTTTTGTTTGAAGTAAAGGTTACTGGTCACGCTGCGCCTGAACGCGCCGAAGCCGTCGGGTGCCCAGAGCGTGAGCGCTTCCGGAAAGGAGATAAGGCAGGCTTTGATTTCGGGAAAGGCAGTCGGGATCAACTCGGAGAACCAGGCGCTGATCCACTTGTCTTCGGACAGGGGATCTTCGCGTCCAGGCGCTACGTCATGCGCGATTAACGGTGTTGTTCGCCAGTTTGAATTGCGCACTTCTAAAATGTACTCGGCTAGACAATCGGAAAATGAGAATGTCCCTTTGACTTTGCCGGTGTCCGCCCAGAGGTCTGTTATGCCCAACCAATCCAGGACGCCTTCGCCCGGCCAATAGAATTCGAGCTTGTTCCAATCTTGTGCGCCGGCCAGCGGTTGTCCGGCTAGCGCTTTTTTGTTGCCATGCAGGGCACCGGCACAGGCGGACAAGGACAGATTGCCAGTTCCACACGAAGCGGCGATCGCTCGGACGTGCTTCCAGGCGTCGCGCACTCTTTCCGGCCCGTCCGGCACGGACGGGTCGCCATAGTGGTTGCGCAACTCCGCTCCGATATCCTTGGTTAGCGTGCCTTTGGCTAATCTCTGCAGGACTTCTGCGGTTAGTTTTTCAGTCGGAATCTTTGCAAGCTTGGATTCCACCAGGAGATAGTAGGGTGTGCGGCCATCGCTGCCGAATGCAGTGGAAGCTGGACCTTGATCGAAACCGTCGAACAAGCAGACCAGTATCGGTGCCTTAAGTGCAGAGATTAGTTGGAAGTTGTGCTTGAAATAATCGTCCAGTTTGCCGTCTAGAACGTCTTGAATGGTTAAGTTCTTGCTTGGATCTTTGGCGAGTTTCGGTCCTCGATCGTAGGAGGACGCCAACAACGATGGCTTTGCCTGACCGGTTTGGTAGCAGGGTGAATAGCTGTTGTAGCTGCCGGAGGCTAGTGTAGCTAGCAAATTGAAGCACAGCACAGGCACGTGTCCTTCAAGAAGTCTAGTCTTCATCCACAGCGACACCGGGGGAGAAAATGGAACATCTAGCCAGGGGCGGTTGGCCTGATCCAGATTGATAGTCGCTCCATCGGCGCTTTGAATCGGGAAGTCTAAGCTTTCCATGATCATTGAGCTGCCGGTTGCTTCTTCCAGGACTCCGACCGATTGTCTGTCGGTAGATAAAAACAAATCTTCGCCGAGCAAGGCACCGTCGGCGGAGAGACCGACGTATCCTCCCTTTGCCGGTGGCAGAAGTCGCTTGCCTTCAAGGCTGCGCATCAGTTCGGAGCGCCCGTAAGGGATGTCCGGTGCCCGTTTGATCGTTTCCTCTAGCTTTTGCAAATTGGTGTCGATTTGAAACTTGTCCAAGACACCAGCTGCGGTGCGCACTATCAGGCGATCATGGGCGTGCAAGGCCGGCTCGAGGTCCTTGACGAACAGTAGATCATCGAGCTGAAAGCAAACTCTGCTGTAGCGTTCCTTGAGTTGTTCCAAGTCGCCTTCGGAAGGTTGCTTGTAGGCTCCGGCCAGATCTGACAAAAGATCGACCGCCTCATTGAGGCGATCTTCGGACAAAGTACCGGTGGCCATCACCGCCTGATAGAAGATTCTCTCCAGGCGATGAGTGCAGGCGAGTTCTCGCGGATCGCGGCTGGCGTAAGATTGCCGAATCTTTTCGCTTACCTTTTCGACCGCTTCCTTTGCTCTTGGCACACGCCTGTACAGCTGCTTGAGCCGGAGCTCTTTTAGCTCTTCGATAGTCTGCGGTGCGGGCGGAACGACAGAAAGAAGACTTGTCCGCTCCGAAGCTATCCAAACATCCGTGTTATCTTTGCCGGCGGCTTCTGCTGCTGTGCAGAAGAGAAGACTGGCAAGGAGCATGGCCGATGCCAGCGTCATGGAGAAGCGCATCTTGATATGCCTCTGGCTTCTAAAGCGATTCTTCAGTGTCCTCGACCGGCTTCCGATAGTTCATTTATATCGTCTTCCAGCTCTTCCAGCCAGGTAGTAGGAACCTGCACTGTGCTTCGGCCTTCCAGCAGTGCGAGCTCCTTCATCTCCCATAAGTAATCGAAAAGACCGGAGTTGGATAAAGTTTGGGGCCGTGATCGCAGGGCATCGTAGACCCTGTTTAGCCGGTCCTTCAGACTATCGGTAGCAACGTTGACGAGCTTCAAATCACCCGGTATTCCGTGAGAGCTGCTCATTCTGCTATCTCCTTTCAGACGACGCCTGCCAATTGTGAGTTGTCTGAAAGTTTTATGCCCGGCGCAATAACCGATTTCACACAATTGGGTTGCCAAGCAGATCTTCGCTTTGCAAAGTAAACCTGATCTTAAGGAGAGATCTAAAGCACAAACCTGAGTTATGCCCCAAAGCAAAACTCAGGTTTAAAAGTTTAAAAAGGTTTGGCCGGCTACAATCTGTTACCGGATTTACGAACGGCGCTTGCGTGCAGCTTCAGCTTTCCGTTTGCGCTTTACGCTCGGCTTTTCGTAGCGTTCACGGCGCTTAATTTCCGACAGGATGCCGGCTTTCTGAATCTTCTTTTTGAAACGCTTGAGAGCTGTTTCAATGCTCTCGCCCTCTGCAACTCTAACCTCTGACAAGGGACCTCCCCCTTTTTCGTGAAAAATTAGCGGTAGAAAATTTCCGGTTGGACACCGAATTCAGTAATACTAGCATTTTCGATATTCATGAACAATAGGAGGCCCATCCGGACCCATTCTTAGCATAATGATCATTAAGAATTTTGGGCCATAATGTTGAAAGACGGCATGGATAGCCGTCTTTCAACATTGAATCAACCAGATGGACTTTAGTGGGAATGAGCAGCCTCGCTATGGGCGGCCCATTGAGCAGTCAGTTCTTGCGATATGTTTGGAGGTACCGGCGAAAGGTGCGCAAACTTCCAGGTGTAGTAACCCAAACCCTGTGTGAGCGTGCGTAAATCGATGATGTAATCCCAGAGCTCGGCTTGCGGAACATGTGCGTTTACTTCATCCCAGCCCGGTCGGCTGGCGCTTGCTCCATAGCCGAGAATGTGACCCCGACGGCGATTCTGCTGGATTATGACTCCTGCTGTGTACGATCTGGGAATGATATCCTGCATTTCGGCTATAGGTTCGAGGATGATTGGATGCGCTTTAGACAAACCTTCGCGCATAGCCAGAATCGCAGCCATTCGAAAGGACATTTCGTCGGAGTCGACATCGTGGTAGGAGCCATCAAATAAGTTGACGTGCACGTCTACGATTGGAAAGCCAGCCAGTTGCCCGCGTTGTTCGGCTTCGATCACTCCTTTTTCAACGCCTGGAATAAATTGTCTGGGTACCGAACCGCCCACGACTGACTCACTGAATTTATTGCCGGCCCCTCGTTCGAGCGGCTCGATCTTGAAATAAACTTCGCCGAACTGTCCGCGACCACCGGTCTGCTTTTTGTGGCGCCCGTGTGCTTCGCACTTGCCAGTAATAGTCTCTTTGTAGGCTATTTTTGGCTTGTGCGCATCGAGTTGGATGTTGTACTTCCGCTCGAGGCGCTGGCGGGAAAGCGTCAGATGGACTTCACCCTGACCGTACAGGCAGTATTCGTGGGTGTCAGGGTCTCTGTCTACTTTGAGCACGCTGTCTTCTTCGATTAACTTATGCAGGAGAGTAGACAATTTAGCTTCGTCATTGCGATTTTTCGGTGCGATCGCCAGCGAGTAAAGCGGTGGTGGCGGCGGCGGTGTAGGCATAATGGTCGCCTCTTTGTCGGTGACCAGAGTGTCACCGGTGTGAGGCGATTCCAGGCGAGCAATCGCCACGATCGAGCCAGGCCCGGCCTGCGGCATTGTTTCGTTTTTCTTGCCCTGAAGCCAGTAGAGACCTCCGACACGCTCCTTGTGACCGCCGCGCGAGCTGTCGACCAATTCAGTATGCCCGTTGACTGTGCCGGAAAAAATTCTAGTGAGAGACAGCTTTCCCGATTGGGGATGAATGTAGGTTTTGATCACCTGAGCAATGACCGGCCCATCCTCTTTAACAGCGATTGTCTTGCCGTCTTTGTCTTTATATTCGCGATCGGCCGGTGACGGGCACAGTGAAATGATTGTGTCCAAGAGAGTAAAGACTCCCCGATCGGATTGCGCCGAACCAACTAGAATCGGTACGAAAGTTCCGGATCTCACAGCTTTGTTGAGATCCTTCTGCAATGCCTCAAGTGGAATTTCAGCTCCTTCGAGCACCATTTCCAGCAGCGCATCATCAGTGTCTGCAAGTGTTTCGACCAGTTTTTCCCGGGCGACTTCGAGATCGCCCTGAAGGTCGTCGGGCACGTCGATGCTTTCCGGCTTTCCTTGAGCGCCGTACTTGAAAGCTTCTTTCTTCAGGACATCGACATAGCCGCTGAAAGTTGCACCGTTTCCAATCGGATAGTGCAGCGCAGCCAATGGTTTGGGTGCCTTGGTTCCCGGCATGTTCTTAAGCGCTTCAAGCGTGCCGCTGACGTCGAGGTCAAGCTTGTCCAGCTTATTCAAGAAAACCATGCGGGCGATGCCGATCTCTTCTGTAAATCTTAGGAGCGTATCCATCTGAATGATGCGGCTGGGATCCGGCTCGACGACGAAAATGGCGGCGTCGACTCCCATCAAAGCCAGCTTTACCTCCTCTGAAAAATCGACAAAGCCGGGGCAGTCAAGGATGTTGAATAAATAATCACCATAATTGAGCCTGGCCATTGTCACTTGCGTGGACATCTGACGCGCTATCGATTCCGGCTCGAAGTCGGTCGTCATCGTTCCGTCTTGAATCTTGCCGTGTCGCGAAATAGCTCCTGTGAGGTGTAGGGCAGCCTCCACCAAACTTGTTTTGCCGCTATGGTTGATGCCAATGAACGCTACATTTCTAATCTGAGAAACGGAAGTGGCCACGATCATTCTCCTCTGGTTGGCAAGGGGGAAGAGGCTAATAAATTTCTCTACTAACGGACAAGACTATCGCCCCTTGCTTCTTTTCAGCAAGTGAGCCGGCTGCTATTTAATTAAAAATCTGGGAGCTGGCGCTCTACTTCTTATTAGGCGTGCCTTGATCGCCGGGCATGCCGGAAGGACCTTGCATCTGGCTCTCTTTCTCCGCCTGACCGGTCAGCGATTGGTCCTTTTCCATCTTGACTGGCGAAGAGATGAGTTTGAAGAGAGCAGCCTGCATTCTAGGCAAAATCGGGAATTTGTAGCCGCTTTCTTTTGAGTAGGTTATTGCTGATGGTGCATTTTCCCTGCCAAGAGTCAGTACGTAATTGATAATCTCGGCGCTATTGAATCCCAACTTTTCAGCACCGCTGGCTGTGAACAGAAGCGCGCAGAGGAAAAAAGCTGGTCCCAATGTGATGTGGATCCACCAGCCTTGAATCTTCTTGATTAGAGAGCGCTTGCCAGGCGGCCAATGGATAAAGAACGGAGAAACTAAGCCAAAGAGGAAGAATCCTGTCCAGTACCAAGTGCGACCGAAGAAGGTCGCTTCAATCGCCTTGTAACCAAAGGAAAGTCCAAGCGCAATAAAGATGGTAGCTACCAGGATGTCTTTGATGTCCATTTTTGTTTGGTAAGTAAGGAGAAGTAACCATAACGAGCGTAAAAAGTGCTCTATTTGATAGTGTACAACCCGTAACCGATATAATGAACTTCGTTTTTGGGGAGATATTGGAAGTTGGGAAAGATAGAGCTCAAAGGCAAGACCGGCTGCGGAACTCTCGGTGCGGCG
>CAZSNX010000136.1:8310-9581 GCA_964607945.1 uncultured Candidatus Obscuribacterales bacterium | reverse complement strand
CTTGCTCTGGCAATAGTGGCATTAAGCATCTGTCAAACTGCCTCGCCGGCAATGAATGAGCGTGCCCCCGATGTAAAAGGCAAAGATGGCAGCCCAAGAAAGATTTCTGAAGGTCCGGTTGTTACTGCAGTGGTTGATGTCGGCCCGTTCGACCTTCATCGAAAATACAAATCTATGGAAGGACCGTACCTTAGACAGCAAGTAAGGGTTGGCGATCTTTTAGCAACTGGAAAGTTAGTATTACCCGAGCCGATGATCAAGTTCGTGGAAGGCAGTACGCTGGCCGGCTTGAGAAAATTACCTGACAAGCAGCCGACTTCTGTGAATCGCCCGGATGGGTTGAACGATACAGCTGGGCAGAAGAGGCAGCTTTATTGGCTTAAAGGTGCCACGGTGGAGGTCTTGGACGAACACGGCAGACCGATGCCAAATGCAGAATTCTTTTGCCATATGGTAGTTTTCGTCGACAAGAACTTTCGAAACAACGACGCCTTTTCACAGGCAGAACCAGTTGGCAACGAAAGACTTTTGTTCTTGTCGCAAGGATTGTCCAAGTTTTTCTTCCCGAACGGCTTTGCGGTACCGGTTGCTACTGACGAAACCTGGGTCTTATCCTTTCAAGCAGCCAATCGTACTTCTGATCTGCATCGTAGAGTGAAGCACCGTTGTACTCTTTATTTTATAAAAGACAGCGCTGCTCACAGCGAATTGAGGGCGCTGCATTGGTATATGCCTTATGTAGCCGTTTTGCAAGACAAAAGTGAGGCGCTTGCTTGCTCCACCAAGAATAGAAATCTTGATTGCATGGCGGCTTCTTCCGGTGCATGCGCACCCAATAGCGTTCCGGCTTCGACTGTCTTCGATGCGCTCGGTCGAAAGCAAGCTGGACATTGGGTGGTTCCCCCGGGAACACACACATATAAGATGCCGCTGGATCTGCAACCGGGATTGTCGAGCTTCGCCGCAAAAAATCGTACAATCCATGCAGTTTGGTGCCATGTTCATCCCCTGTGTACAAGATCATCTTTGACGGACGTTACAGGCCGGAAAGCGAAAGAAGTTTACACTGTGATGGTTAAAACAGACTCCGGTAGAGGCCTGGAGATCAAGCACATAGACAACATTTATTCGGAGTCCGGAATTGCAATTTTAAAGGGGCATCGTTATCAGCTGGAGGCTACATATGTGAACAACACTTCCTTGCCGCAAGATTCTATGATCAATCACGGCGTGTTTTGTGCGGATTTAAAATTCGTGCGTCCTAAATGGTC
>CAZSNX010000136.1:0-8300 GCA_964607945.1 uncultured Candidatus Obscuribacterales bacterium | reverse complement strand
CGAAGTAGACAGTTGAGTTAGGGAATGTTTCGATTGAAGGAATCAAGAGCTGTCCCGATTGGATTGGTACAACCCGGATCTAAACTAATGAATCTCAGATCAATGCTTTGGTTGACGTTTCTCTGGCTATTCATGGCTCAGTTGCTGTGCCCAAGTATGCTCCGAGCTGGCTGCGCGAAGGACACCAAAGCTCTGGTAAGTCCAAGCACTTCAAAGATCGCTTGTGTCGATGCCAGAGCTGCTGAATGTCGTGGTGACTTTGAAATTGCCGATAGGCTCTGGTGGGATGCTGTTAGAGCGGCCGGAAAGAAAGACGGCAATGAAGCTGATCTTGCTGATTCCCTGTATGGACAATCACAGTTTTATACTCGTACCGCCGAATATGAAAAGGCGGTATCCGCGTTGAAACGTTTTATTCAACTGAAGCGAAGTAACAGAGAGAAGACTTACTTTTACTTGACTTTGCATGACTGTGAGCTGGCAGATCTCTACTATTATCAACACAAATGGAAGGATGCTGCTGAACTGTATTTGGACATCGCTCGCGTTTGGAAGGACTCGCGGCGTTGGCCCTTACTGATTCCAGTTTATGATCGCTTGGGCGTCTGTTTTCAACAGATGGGTAAGCCGGACGATGCCGACGCGCAGTTTCAGGAGTCGCTGGCGATTTGGAGGAAGGCTTCTTCGCTTCGTGGGCTGGAGCCGCAAGTTCTCCTGATGGACTTTTTGGCAGCCCTGTCAATGGAAGACTACAGCGCTTTCCAGTCCTCAATCGGGAAAGAGGTCGAATCCAAGACGCTAAGGTCACAAGCAGAGTCTATCTGGAATAAATTGAACAGCAGTTCCAGAATAACTTCCGAGGAGAAAAAGGCACCCAATCACGCAGCATTTGTCGGTGCTGCTCTCAAGCGCAGTAAAGTGGACGTACCACCTGATGTCTTGAAGAAAGTAATGTTGGCCGAAACGCTTGCTTTCTACTATTGCCGCACCGGCCGGTACTTTGAATCGGAGAATTTCTATGACAGCATTTTAAGTCTGTTGTCGAAGCAACTAGTATCGAATGAAGACGCTGAGCCGACTTTGCGGCAGCAAGTCCTGATTGCGATCTGTGAATCGCAAAAGGCTTGCCGGAAGCTAGTTTCACCGTTCGCTGCCAAGCAAGGGGAAGAAAATCCTTATCTGGTCGAATTCTGCAAATTAAGGACCAGAGAAGACTTTCTCAGCAAGCGCACGGCGCTCGTAAGTAAGTTTGCTTATGCCGTTCCGACTGCTGAGGGCTTAGCCGCCCTTCACAAGTATCAGCCAATTATTGAAATAGGCGCCGGAACAGGGTATTGGGCAGCGTCTCTGCGGAAGAGGGGAACCAAGATAGTCGCCTATGAGCTTTATCCGTTGTCGCTTGGCAAGAACGCGTGGCATCCACAGGCGACTCGAAGCTGGACTGAGGTGCTTCGCGGTGATGAATCGATGTCTGCCAAGTTTCCCAAGAGCACTCTCTTCATGTCTTATCCGCCTGGCCGAACGCGGGTCGCTTATAACGCATTGAAAGGCTACCAGGGTAATCGGTTGGTCTATGTCGGAGAAACCGCCGGCTTGGCTCCGGGCCGCGGTCAGGACGACTTCCAGGCTTTGCTGGCAAAGGAGTGGCAGCTTGAAAAGCAGATTAATCAACCTCAATGGCCTGGACTTTATGATTGTCTCTATGTCTATCGACGCAAGTCGGGAGAAAAGCCAACGGTTTCTCCTGCCAAACAGTAGAGGACATGGTTTCTAGCGCATTTAGTGGCGAAGGTCCGGCGGAGCGAACAATTGTCTCAGCGGCAACCTTTTGCGCAGACGGCTGCTGCGGGGAATAAATTAAGGCATGGAAGATAGAGATGCCATCGTCGTTCAATCCGAGCTGTCAGCTGAGACTACGCCGCAGACAGCAACTCCAAGTTCAGTCGCAGCCAGGCTGTTGTTGTCCGTTAGAGAACACATTTCGCCAATCATCTTGAGCTCGTTTGCAGTGCTGATTGGTTACTGGTTTAGGATTTATCTGCGATCCGGATACATCGCATCGATCGATCTACCAGGTCACATTGCAATCATTGAGCGTATGCTGCCCCAGCTCGGTCATTTTCGTTTGTTTTTCTATGATCCCGGATGGTTCTCAGGCTGGCCGGCATTTCAGTTCTATGCCTTTGCTGCTCATCTTTTGACTGCAATACTCGCTGCGACGGTGGCACCATTTAGCAACGCGCCGGTGAGATTGTCTTGTCAGGTTCTTCTATGGCTTGGCTGTGTTGCGCTTCCATTTTCGGTTTACTATTTCGTATTGCCGCTTGCTCGCAGGATTGCGAAAAATGACCGGCTAGGTTCGAGCGATGCGGCAGTTTTGTCTCTTTCTACAGGGTTCCTGTCGTTTTGGTTCCTAAATCATGACTATGAATGGAATGGTGCTGGAGCTGCTGCTGCTCTGTATATAGGACTCTATTCGCAGATCTTTGCCTGGCATTTGTTGTTGCTGCACGGTGGTGCCGTGGCGCGCCTGCTGGAATTGCCCAGCAAGAGACGGGAGCTGATTGTTTGTTTGAGCTTTGCAATCCTGTGGCTGACTCATACGCTCACTGCACTCTTTGTGCTTATGGTGGTTGTACTGTTGGGCATCTGGTTTACTCGCGAGCGAATTTTGCTCTGGCGACTTCACTTGGTTGCTCTGGGTCTTACTGCCTTTTGGTTCATACCGGCAGCAGGATTTGCCAAGCAGTTTGCAGTTACACATATCGAGTGGCCAGCCGGCGACTTTTTCGAAATCTTTTTTCGATATCCTTTTGCGGCATTGCTAGAGCACTTAAAAGGTTTTTCAAGCGGCACCTTTCAACCATTGGATTTAGGCACGCTCGAGGTCGGTGTTCTCTTCATACTATTCGTGTCCTTGGTTCGGGTCAGGCGATCTGAGTTTGCTGTGGCGTTGTTCTTGATAGTTCTGTCTTGCGCTTTCTTATTGTCCAGCAATTATGTGGCGACATCGATTCCGATTACCTTTCATTACTATCGGACTATGGGATACGTGCTGGTTTATCTGACCGGACTGCTAGCAGTTGTGCCGATGGCAAGCTGCAATGCACTTTCCGTACTCTTAACGAATTTTGCCTGGTGCCGATGGTTGCCGCCTTCAGCAATTGCAATTGCTCTATTGTTCGGGGTTTATTCCACCTGGAGCTTTCCGCACTCGCAAAGAGAAGCAGTTGAGATAAGTACAATTGGCGGAGATTTGAAGGCTGATAGGCAGGTTCTGAATTACTTCCGTCAATTGTCCGATAAAGGACGAGTCTATTTCGAGTCATTTAAAGATACGCCCAGAAGCCAGTATCGACTGGCAAGATATGCCGAATCACGACTTTTCGCAGAGACTGGTTGCGAGACTACCAGCGGACTTTTTATACAAAGCTCGCTGGCCAATCAGATGGTGTCTCAAGTTGCAGTGCGAGCCGGCGCGCGCGCTTGGAGCTGCCCGCTATATGAGTTCGAAAAGGTCGATCGAAGCGTCTCGGAGGTGATAAGACAGCTTAAGGAGTATGGTATTACGCATGTCGTGTGTAATTCAAATTCGGAATTCTTTGGCAAGATCTCACCCTTTCATGTTCAACCGATAGTTTGTTTCGAGCCCTATGCAATTGTGCCGATCGACTCTCCGCCATTTAAAAAGGCTGCTATCCCACGCAAGGCGATTGTGGGTTATGTGGACCGGTTGGGCAGCCTGCCGTTCAAGTACATTGAATATTATGTCAGCGCCCATCGCAAGGTAAATGACAAAATCGAATTGATCGATTTGACTGGTCTTAAGATTCCGGATGGATTGTCTGCGCTGTTATTGAACGACAGGATCGGTCGGGACTCGATTTCCGGCAGGCAAATTCTCGAGCTTGATCCAGCGCTGCCAGTGATGAGAATCTGCTTCCAAAATGACCGGTTTATCAATCACTACAGAGTTGAGTATCATCGCACCGCAGACGATATCATGTGCGTTGCTGTGGAACGGTTCTTGGACAATTTTGATTTTGCGTCGGAAGCAACTAAGCTTAGGGCGTTTAATTCGCACGATGATCTGACTCCAAGTTTGTCGTGGGCGGACGACTACCAGAGGATCGAATTGCGAAATCTCAAACCTGGACACTTCGTGCGTGTTAACTACTCCTATTTCCCATTCTGGCATTCAGACAATGCCGAGATCTACCGTGGAACAGCCGAGCGAATCTTCGTTCTTCCCAAAACAAACCATGCTACGTTGACCTATGAGCCGATGCGAGCGGCCTGGACACAGATTGGAATCGCAATTTCTCTGGCGTCGCTTCTGGCCTTACCGGGTGTATGGAGCCGGTTGTGCTCAGCTTTCGCTCGTCGAGCTCGGAAATCGGGTCGTCCGACGTAGGACGGGTATTGATTCGTTCGTCAGTGAGATGTCAATTTGCGGCCGTACTGGCCCTGTTGCCACCTTTATACACCTGTTTCAATAACGAGCCGGCTGCTCTCATAGCGCATTCCGCTCCAGGGAGCCAAAGCAACGTTGAAATCGGGAAAATCAACGGTAACCTGATGGCTAGCAATCGCAGCAGATGAACTCCGGTTATGCATTGATTGGTCGCTGAAACAGCGTAGATGACTGGCGTGGAAGATTCCGCCGCAGTTGGTTTGATCTGCTCTTGAGCTGCCGGATTTACATCGGTGACTGTTATTGTGCCTAATATATCCAGTCTTCTAATGGTTTCAGCAGTGCGGGCGGAAAGGTCGTTCCGGCTGTCGAACGATACCGCTAATGGTGCGTTAAACAGGCGAAAGAAGGAACGTTTGACGGAATTCATAGCCGCAGTGAGATCTGCGGGATCAACAAATGTGATGTAGCCGGAGACCATGATTGGCTGCAACAGCGGGATTGAAAGGGAGAGTTCCATTCCGGTATGAAAGCACAGCCCGACAAGCAGAAGCGGGTAGCGCAACTCCTTTACCCAGATGAGCGTGATTAACATGAATTCCAGCACCAAAGTAGACCAGCTCAAGATCTGGCACAGCCAGACTTGGTCGAACAGATGGAGATTCGCAAACTGCAGTTGCTGAAACATCATGGAGTGAGTAGCATAGTAAATGGCCGTGCCGTCCATCCAGGTGGTTCCCTGCAGCTTGCTGGAAAATGCTCCCCAGTAAATCAGGATCAATTGGAGCTGGATCATTCTTTGACCGATGATGCTGCCAGGTTTCGCCGGCCCGAATTCAGGCTTGCCTGGCAGCCAGATCCCAAGCAATCTGTCAACTGACAGCGCAGCGCCGGCGCGTGAAAACGTTAAGCAAAACGCCATCAGAAAGAGCAGTTCTAGTATGTTGTAGATGGCTAGATTATTCTGACTCTGAAAGGAAAGCAGCAGAACATAAGCGGCGAATGCGCTGATTCTGGAAAATAATCCGATTGCCAGACAGGTCGCGGAAGCTACTAGCAGCCAATAAAAGGTTGATATGTGGACGGACGGAAAGTAAGCGAAGAGATTGAACTTGGGCGGTCCAAACCAAGTTGCCGACGTTTCTGGCGATACCATTGCGTGTTGCCCGAAAAATGGCACGACATCAGCAGATATGCCCCAGCAGAATTGCAGCACCATCAATCCGAGTATTATTCTGAACAGTGCCACCGGAATTGGTGATTCATCAACGAACCAGAATTTGTCCCAAGCTTGCCAAAGTTGCTTAAGGCTCATTTGAGATCCTCTGGACTAACTGTATATTGATAAAAGTCTTTCTCTTCAATGCGTTCGGCAGCGGGTGACTTGGCGGTAGCGTTCGGTACGACGATTGGGATGTGAACGCTGATTAGTGATACGGAAACTGGCTGATTGAATGAGTTGCGATGCAGCCTCGCGACATATTTGGCGGCATCTCGCCAAAGCACCTGATCTTTTGACAACCGGTAACAATAGCAGTCCCAAAGGTGCACGTGCCAGACCGCGCTCATACAGTGAAAGTGATCGGCCAGATCAGTTGGAAGGAGCTGGCTCATATTCGGAAAGAGCCAGGTGGTGTTAGTACCATTTGCGAATGTCACTGCCGCTTTGAAAGTTTCGTCATACGGTCTGGGATCGGGCGTGAATGGCCTGAACGCGTAATACAATCCGCAATAACCAAGTACGGGCTTCATCAAGCGTGAAAAGCTTTCGGTAAATGCTGATGGCGGTGAATAGACGACCAGGAGGCAGAGGTAGAATGGCGCCAGGATTGCCGTCAAAACAGGCTTGCGAATCTGATACCACAAAGTTGATAGCCGACTGCCGCAGTTCATATCATCAACCAGTCTGCCGGCTTCGCCGGCCCAAGTAACAGTCAGGAAGACATCTAGATAATACTATAGTGCTAAATCGAGGCTGCTGGCTTATGTACGCCAGAGCCGGATTCTCTGCGCCGGCGCAATCGGCTTGATTTACGATGCCGCATCTTTGACTTGCGTCACGATGCGATGGCTGGCTAGGCCGTTCCCTGTGACTTGGGATCCAGCACGTCTCTCAGCACGTCGCCGACCGCGTTGAAGCAAAGAATGGTGGCGAAGATTAGATAGCCAGGTGCCATCAGCCATGGCTGTTTCAAAAGGTCGTTAACATTGTCTTGGGCATACTTGAGCATATTGCCCCAGCTGGCATCTGGTTGCTGGATGCCTAAGCCGATAAAGCTCAAGCCGGATTCCGCCAGGATGAAGCCGGGCACTTGCAGGGTGGCAGCAACAATGACGAAGCTGGCCGTTTGAGGAATGACATGCTTGAGTATGTTACGAAGCTCGGCCATGCCTGCAGCCCGAGCTGCCACCACGAATTCTTCCTCTCTAATCGAGAGCACCATGCCTCGAATTACTCTTGCTAATCCAGCCCAACCGATCAAGGAGAGTATCACGGTGATCAGTGCAAATCTTTGTGAGCCGGACATTCCTGGCGGTAAGATTGCGGCCATGCCGATCAATAGGTAGAAGCTTGGAATGGACATTACTGCTTCAGCGACGCGCATCATTAAGTTGTCGACCAGACCGCCGAAGAAGCCGGATATGCCACCATAAATGATGCCGATTGGAAAGGCCACAAACAGTCCGAGAAATCCGATGGTCAAGCTTTTTTGAGCGCCGAAGAACAAGCGCGAAAAACTGTCACGTCCGTTTACGTCTGTTCCAAGCAGGAAAACCCGTGCCGGCTGATCGACTCCGAATAAGTGAATGTTACCGGGAATGATTCCGAGAATTCGATAGTCTTCGCCTTGGACGAACAGCTTTAGCGGAAAGTCTCGATCTGCTTTCTCTTCGTAAACCTGGCGATACTGAATCGGATCGAATCGCCTGGTCATAGCGCGCACATACGGCCAGCGCCAGTTTCCACTTTCGTCTTGGGTATAGACGGTAGTCGGTGGCGCATTGCCCAAGTCAGGGTCATTGAAGGTCATGCTGTAAGGCGTTAGCGGATCTGCCAGCGCCGCACAGAGATAGAAAAAGCACAACAAGATTAGTCCTATTCGGGCAACCGGATCGCGCCACAGGCGCTGCCAGGCGGAGCGGTGAAAGCGCCGGGGAAGAGCTGGTGCTGGTGCGAGTGTCGCTTCCTGCGTCATTCGAGGGTAATCCTGGGATCGACGAATTTCAGTAAGACGTCGGCTAACAAATTACCAGCAATCAGCATTACCGAGCCGAGCATGAGCGATGCCATCACCAAGTTCATATCTTTGGTGAGCACCGCTTCCAAGGTTAGTCTGCCCAAGCCGGGATAAGCCAGGACGGTCTCGGTCAATGCCGCACCGCTCAAAAGAGAGGCAAACTCAAATCCGAAAAGTGTCACCAATGGATTGATAGCATTGCGCAGGGCGTGGCTGTAGATTACCGTGTCTTCCGGTAGCCCTTTCGCTCTGGCTGTTCTGACATATTCTGCTCTCAACACATCCAACAAATTTGCTCGCATTTGTCTTTGTACGCCGGCCAGTCCGATGAAGGTTAAGACAGTGACGGGAATAATCAGATGCCATGCCAGATCTGAGGTTTGCCCGAGTAAGTCCCGCTCGAAAAAATCGGAACTGGTTAGTCCACCGATCGGCAAGAGGCGCGTTCCGAGCGCAAACATTAGGAGCAAAAGTGCGAAGAAGAAAGTGGGCATGGACATTCCAACGGTAGTAAACATGCCAAAGAACTTGTCTACCCATTTCCCTCGATTGACCGCGGCCCACACACCGGCCGGCATAGCAATCAGCCAGGGGAAAAATACTGTCAATACGCCCAAAAGCAGCGTGTTGCCTGCACGTTGCATCAA
>CAZSNX010000135.1:0-9601 GCA_964607945.1 uncultured Candidatus Obscuribacterales bacterium | reverse complement strand
CTTTTTGCCAACGCAATCTTCATTCTGTTCACCTCCCCTCAATTTTAACTTGGGCTTGACCAAGCGTGGAATTGAAAGTAGTCTCCCCCAAAAGAGACTATCTGAGCGCTGAATTGTCGTGCAACCAACAGATTTCAAACTGTCGGGGAAAGGACCTTACCTTGTCAGGGGATCGCTGATAATGTAGTTACTATCCCTTCGAGAACTGAGAGTAACGATGCCGCTGGCTTCTTTCGGCGGTGGTTTGGTCCGCATGAGGGTACCGAAATGAAATCGAAGATTTCCTTTGTAACGGCTTCTGGAATCTTGTTCTTAGCTGGTTTTGGATGCTCGACGACCTTGGCCTGCGAGCCGTCTCTAGCTGTCTTGCCTAGCCCATCGGTCTTGGTGTCCGTCCCTGCGACGCATATTAGAGTTAACGCTTCGAAGTCCGGCGCAAAAAGGACTCGCTTCAACGGGCAGTTTTGGGCTCCAGATACATCCGGACCGCCGCCGGCGGCGGTGGGTAAGTTAGAGCCATTTATGAATAACCTTCAAAACAAGTTGAAGTCTGCCTGGCATCCTCCTGCCAATGTTCATTTCTTGCCTGCTAAGTTTGAATTTGAGGTTAGCCGGTTCGGCAAGATTTCTAAAATCAAGCGATTGAAATCCTCGGGAAATGCAGTTGCAGATGATGCGGCCTTACTAGCTTTGCGCAGGGGATCGCCGGTGTCCAGCTTGCCGCCCGGTGCACCGTCGCATCTTGTCGTGCAGTTTACTTTCGAAAGTTCGACCGGCTCTACCTGTTGCTGCGGTGGCAGAGTCTGCAGCTGCGCCAAACCAAACAGTTGCGGGCGGGAATAATTTAACTGCACAAGATTAAGCCTTCGTCTGTCTCGCTGGTAGCCTTGCTAAGATGGGCCGATGCGGTACAAGGACAGCGTAGAGTCTGAGTCGGCCATTGTAGTGCCATCGCCTAAGCCGCTGATTCCGGAGAGAATGGCGATTGCGCTGGCATATATTGCCTGCGGACTGATTTGGGGTACGACTTGGTTCGCTATTCGAGTCTGCGTCGCGCCCGGTGGCTATGCACCATTTATGGCCGGTGCACTGCGCTTTTCTATTGCGACTTTAGTGCTAGGTTCTATCTGGATTGCCAGACCTTTCAAAATTGGGGAGCTCACTACCCGCAATCTGTTTTGGATCGCTATTACTTGCCTATCCAGTTCGGCCGGATTTGCAATGGTTTATACGGCTGAAAAGTGGATTTCAGGTGGACTGGCTGCCATTATCAGCTCGACTGCACCACTGATGATGGCAGTGATCGCTACGGTTTCCGGAGCGGAACGGGTGTCTCGCTCATCTTTGCTCGGATCGCTGGTTGCGCTCGGCGGAGTGATAGCTATCTTTCAGGGCAGTCTCCATGCGTCATCCGAGCAGGCTCTTGGTGTTGGTTTGTTGCTGCTGTCCGTGGTGGTTTCACAAATCAACAGCGCTTTGTTGAGACAGCATACGCAAGGTTTGAATCCATTTGTAACGACTACTTTGTTTTCGATTATCTCCGGACTGACGTTTTGGATTGCCACTATTGTTGTCGAACAGCGCGGATTGCCGATTCCGCCTCCGCTTATTCCGTCCATCGCCTGTGTCTATCTGGGCATTTTCGGATCGGTGATTGCTTTTCTCTGCTACTTTTACCTTCTCAAGCGCGTGCGTTTGATGACTGTGACGACCTTGGTCTTCTATCCACCGTTAATTGCGCTGGGTGTCGATGCGGTCTGGGAAAAGGGTTTCGTTGCTGGTCCGGAAACGTATTTGGGAATGTTGATTACCTTGCTGGGAGTGGCAATCTGTTTGTTTGGAGCGAGCAAACGATTGGAGAGTTGACTCAAGGCGATTGCGACCGGCAGATCTCAAAAGTGAGCTTTTCTAAGTCCGCTTCCATCATTTTTAGATAAGTATCGTAGGGCGGCGTAAGCAATGAGTCTTCGACCATGTCGAGATCTAGTGGTACTTTCGCTTCGGACTTGACGGTGGCAAGTATTCTCGAGCCGTGTCCGGGATCGGCCACTATCGCGCGCACTCCGACTGTTCGTGCTTTCTTGATCAGCAAGGCCAGCTGTCTTGCTGACGGCTCGTGGAAACCGGTCGGCTCGATGATTCCGATGATTGAAAAACCATATCTGGTGGCAATGTGGGTCCAGGAGTTGTGATAGAGAATAATGTTCTTGCAGCGAGCCGGAAGGCGGGAGCTAGCCTCGAGAAATCGCCGGTCCAGCTGTTTAAGCTTGCGCAGATAGTCCTGCGCGTTTAGTTGGTAATCTTGCTGATTGACCGGATCAGCCTGGCATAGGGCGGCGGCGATCGCCTTTACATAGTACTGCACAAGCTTCAAGTCAAGCCAATAGTGCGGATCTATCCCGTTTTTTTCGCCGGACGGAATGGACGCTGAGAGATCGATCAATTCGCATTTGCTGTTCCTGATCGCCAGTAAATTATCTCTGGCAGCTCTGTCCAATCCGTCGCCGTTCAGGAAGATTAGTTGTGCCTGGCTGATCGAGTGCAGCGAGGAGAAGGTTGGTTCGAATGTGTGTGGATCGACATTCAACGGAACGAAATGCCTGACCGATACATGCTGAGCACCGATATTGCTTACGATGTCGGCCAGTGGTGAAATGCTGGTCACCACTTTCAAGGTGTTCGCTCCGGTCGGTGTCAGCGGCTGGCCAGCATGGGCGCCATTAGCCAGGACAAGGCAGAGCAACAGCGTTGTAAGCCGCCAAAAAATGGAGAGTTCCATAAACTTAACCCGACAGATTGAGCCGGCCAGTCTAACATAGTAGCGATGGTGGACGACCGTGATATCGAACAGATGCGAGCCTGCATCCAGCTGGCCTCTCGGGCGCTGGGTAGAACTTCGCCGAATCCCGTCGTTGGTGCGGTCGTTTTGACAGCCGATGGGAAGGTGGCTGGAGTCGGCTACCACGAGCGTGCAGGGGCGGCGCACGCCGAGGTTGTGGCGCTCGATGTGGCTGGTGAAAAGGCGCGCGGTGGAACCTTGTATGTCAGTTTGGAGCCGTGTTCTCACTTCGGCAAGACTCCCCCATGCACTGAGCGCGTGATTGCTAGTGGCGTCAGGCGGGTAGTCGCTGCGATGGTCGACCCGAATCCGTTAGTCGCTGGAAAGGGGCTTGCCGCGCTCGAAGCAGCCGGAATTGCCGTTGAGGTTGGGGTGCTGGAGGCGGACTGTCGCTGGCTCAACCGCGGATTTGTTAAGAAAATGACCAGCGGATTACCCTGGCTATGTTTGAAGCTCGCTACGACGCTGGACGGAAAGATCGCCGACCGCACTGGCTCAAGTCGATGGATTTCCGGTCCGGAAGCTCGTCGGCACGTTCATCAGCTACGCAATACATTGGACTGCGTACTGATCGGTGGTGCTACCGCCCAGAAAGACGATCCGGAATTGAATGTCCGCGAGTTGGACTCAGCTCGCAATCCTGCCCGGGCGGTAATCTGCCCCGAGCTTTCAATCTCTCCGTCTGCTCGCATCTGTCAGGTGGATTCCGGAGTTCAGACTTACATATTTTGTACAGCCGAATCTCTTGCCAGGCGCGGTCATGAGTTTCCGAAACATGTTCAACTGGTGGCCGTCGAACCGGATCGGCAAAGTGCTGGACGCCTCGATCTCCGCAGAGTTCTGGTCTGCCTGGCTGAAAGTGGGCTGTCAACTATCTTGTGCGAGGGCGGCGGTCGTTTGGCGGGTGGTCTTCTCAAAGACGGATTGGTCGACGAGGTTCACTGGATAGTGTCGCCAAAAATTCTCGGTGATACAGAAGCTGTACCGGCAATCGCATCGGCCGGCTCAGTGCTGCTCAATGATGCCAACCAGCTCAAGGAAGTGTCAATGAAGCAGCTTGGTGCCGACGTTTTAATCAGCGGACTGTTGTAGTCTCGGGGCTGATACGCCAGCTGTTTGTTACAGATTGAGCGAGATGATCAAAGTTTCATCGGTTTACCCCTTTTGATTTCCTCCTGACAAGTGTAATCTAGCGCACGTTGGCTAAATTCCCGGATGGGGGCCCAGGTCGTGAGCGCATTCAGCGTGTCAATTAGAAGAGACATTAACGGCAATCATGTTGTCCGCTTTCCCAAGCTGAAGGATGAGCTCAACCCTCCGTTGCCTTACCCGGAGCGGATTGAGTGGATTAAATTGTCGTGTGAGAGATTCTTTCAGAAAATTCGCGACAAGGAAGCGTTGACCGGAGCAGTTAGAAACGTCTGAGACAGCGGTAATTTAGCTGCCCTTGTCCGGAAGGCTCCTTCGGCGCTGCGTGCAAAGTGCGGTGCAGCTTGGTAAAATTGCCTTTTGCCCGTCTAATGTGCGTCACTCTCATGTTTGTGTGCCGATGAATCAAGCACCTAGCAAATCAGTCTACATAGAAACATTCGGTTGCCAGATGAACAAGTCTGATTCCGAACATATGCTTGGTTTGCTCGAAGAGATTGGTTACCAGCCAACCCTGGAGCTCAAGGAAGCGGATTTGATGATCCTCAATACTTGCGCAATCCGAGGTGGCGCCGAAGACAAGGTGTTCAGTTATCTCGGTGCCTGGCGAAGGCAGAAGGCGAAGCGTCCAGGCACGATGATCGCCGTTGGTGGGTGTGTGGCCCAGGATGCCGGTGAAACCATGTTGCAGCGGGCGCCTGGTGTGGATGTCGTTTTCGGCACACACAACTTGCATCGCCTGCCCGAGCTGATCCTCAAGGCAAAGGCATCCGGGCAACCGGTCGTCGAAATCTTTCAGGAGTTGCCTGACGACCTTCCGGAGACGCCGGTAGTTCGCTTGAACAGTATCAGTGCTTGGGTGTCGATCATTTACGGTTGCGATTACAACTGTACTTACTGCATAGTGCCCTATGTGCGCGGTCGCGAAAAAAGTCGCAGCCTGGACTCAATCGCTTCCGAGGTCACCGAGCTTGCTGAATGCGGCTTTAAGGAAGTCACATTGCTCGGTCAAAACGTCACAGCTTACGGACACGATCTAGAACCGAAGGTGCATCTCGGTCATCTGCTGGAACGGCTGGGCACCATGGATAGTATCAAGCGAGTGCGTTTCATTACCGGTCATCCGCGCGATCTAAACCCGGAGATCATCGAGGCGGTGGCGCAGGTGCCCAACGCCTGCGAGTTCTTTCACTTGCCGATTCAAGCCGGAGACGATCGTACTTTGCGACGAATGGCGCGCGGATATAAGGTTGATTTCTATCGCAAGCAAGTGGAGCAAATTCGCAACAGAATCCCCGATGCGGCTATCACCACCGATTTAATCGTCGGATTTCCTGGCGAGACTGAGCAGGAGTTTCTAAATACTGTCTCGTTGGTAGAAGAGATCTGTTTCGATGCTTGCAACACCGCGGCTTATTCGCCTCGTCCGCATACGCCGTCGGCCAATTGGGGCGAGCAAATTCCCGAGGATCTCAAATACGAGCGCCTGAGATTCCTGAATTCGGTAGTTACGGAGGTTTCCCTCCGGCGCAATAAACGCCATCTGGGCAGCACAATGGAGGTGCTGGTGGAAGGGCGCAGCGAGCGCAATCCGGAACGTCTTGCTGGCCGCACGCGCACCAACAAGATTGTAAACTTCGAAGGATCGCAGGAGTTAATCGGTCAACTCGCTCAAGTCAAGATTGAGACCGCTAACGCCTGGGCTCTGCGCGGTTCACTCGGCTAGGCTTCGCACTACCTGTAATACTACGCTGCTTGAGTGGAAAGCTCGTCTAGTCTGATCAGTTTTATGCGCTCGTAGAACTGAGCTGCTTGTTGCTTGCGGTCAGTCTTGTCCAAGAGCTCTGCATAATTCTGTAGAATCGGCACCAGCTCGGGATGATCGCTTACGCCGGCCTCCGCCAAAGCCTGCTCCATTTTCTCCAGAGCTTCTTGCAAGCAGCGCTCGCCATCACCATACTCTCCCAGCCGGTTGTAAACTGCCGAGAGATTGTTGAAAGCCCGAGCAATCTCCAGGTCGGTGCCGGGGTGCTCGTCCAAGACTAAGATGGCGCGGTGCAGAAAGCGCTCTGCATATTCGTAGTTGTTTTGCAAAAGGTGCACGGTGCCCAGATTGACCAAAATCTGCGCAATCGCGAGGTGCTCGCTTCCAAGTGTGTCTTCGACGATAATCAAGGCGTGCGAAAGTAAGCGCTGAGCCTTTTTGTAATTGCCGCTTTTTACTTGCAGGCTGGCAAGCTCGTAGAGCGTCTCGGCCAGCTCTTCACCGTCTTCAATCGCCGGCTTGGCGAGTTGTTTCTGACCGGCCTCGTAGAGTGAAGACGCGCGCAGCTGTTCGTCCAAAAGTTCGAGGTCTGGCAGCTGGTTTGGTTTGCACTCTTTCCGACCGGCAGGTTGCCCGGTCAGTTCGAGTTCCGGCAATTTCATCCAGAGGTCTGTCTCCGAACGATTGACGTTAGAATGCCGGTTGTTGCCCATCAAGCTAGCCTCCGAGCAAAGCAAGACAGTGAACGCAATTCATCTTGTAAGTGTTTATGTTACTTACAGCTTGTGGAAAAGACGTGTCAGTTTATTCCAATTCGACCGAGAATTTGTAGCCCACTCCGTGGACGGTCTGGATAAGTGATGGACCGTCTTTGCTGTCGATCTTCTGGCGTAGTCTTTTGATATATGTTCTGATCGTTTCCGGGGAAGCTTCCGAATCAGAAGCCCAAACCCTGTCCAGCAAGGCCTCTGCGCTGAACACCTGATTGGGATGTCGCATAAAAAATTCGAGCAGAGCAAATTCTTTCGGCAACAGCTGAATCTCTTCGCCGGTTTTTGTAACACGATGAGTGTCGCGTTCCAGGACGATCTGCCCGAGTTTAAGTACATTGCCGGTTAAGGCTGCCGGGCGGCGCAAAAGTGCTCGCACTCGGGCTGAAACCTCGCCGACATCGAATGGCTTGGTGAGATAGTCGTCCGCGCCTGCATCCAGTCCGCTTATTTTTTCGCCGGTGGCTGTCTTGGCGGTGAGCATTAGGATTGGCGTTGTTCCGCCTGATGAGCGAAACTCCCGGCAAACGTCGACTCCCAGCATGCCAGGCAGCATCCAATCCATGATGATCACGTCATATTTATAGAAGCGAAGCCTGTCAAGAGCTTCCAGCCCGTTCTCCACTACCTCGACTACGTGATGGTCGCGCGTCAGAAACGCCCGAATTGGTTCTGAGAAATCTTGTTCGTCTTCGACTATGAGGATTTTTGCCATGGTCAAATTATCTCGGTCTGCAGGCTGACTGGGCAAGATCCTTCCGGCGTCGCGTTACCGGTCATTACGATTGATAAAGCCTCCATTGCCAGGTCTGAAGGATCGAAAGTTGCCATGCAATTATTCCAGTCGGGTAGGCCAATCAGATCATATGGTACGTCACATGCAACTGTCACTCGCTCCATATTGCTCTCTGACAGTGCTTTACCCAGTCGCACCTGACCTGTATTAGATAGTGTCCGATAAGTCAAGAATATGCAGTTGCTATCCGTGCATGACTCGACGACAGCTCGACAATCTTTTGCAGTTGGATTGAGCGGATATCTGATTTCAGACACTTTCACTCGCTTCGATTTGCCGGCTCTCTTAAGTTCGAGCTTGAGAAACTTTTCTAAATTGAGTGCATAGCGAGGGTGCTTCGGAGCTACCACCACCCATTCACCCGTGTCGACGCGCGCCGGCTCTCCTCTCAGCAAACCGATTGCAGCGGTAGCCACTTCCAGGCACAATTGATTGCTATCAGCGAGTGTGCCTTCAAGCTCCGCTGCCAGCGATGTCAAATCGCCTTTAGCCAGCAGCCTTTCGTCAAGGCTCAATTCGCGACGGGAGCTCTCTATCCGTTCGACTGCTTGCTCAATCTGCCATTCCGCTATTCGTCCGTTCTTAACAGCCTTTACGATCGCTGCGTGCACTGAGCGGACTTCATTGACCGAGCCCAGAGCCAGCAGCTGTTCTGCACCGGCTTCTACCGATCGGACCGATGCTTCTTCCAGCCCCCATTTATCGGTCACAGCTTTCATCAGCAGATCGTCGGTCATGATCAAGCCATCGAATTGCAGATACTCGCGCAGCAATGCCGAGATTACTTTCGGCGACATCGTAGCAGGCAGAGTCTCGCGATCGATCGCCGGCAGCCAGATATGCCCGACCATAATTGCCGGCAGGTGCACGGCGCAACCGCGAAATGGCACCAAGTCTCTTTCCCAGAGCATGCCGGCATCGGAGCGATTGACCGCCAGCTGCAAATGCGAGTCCTCATGAGTGGCGCCATGTCCTGGAAAGTGTTTACCGACTGCCATGATTCCGAAGCGGGAAGTGGTTGTAGCGACGGTCAAACCCAGGCTGGTAACCATCGACGGCTCCGAACCGTACGAGCGCGTGCCGATGATTGGGTTGCGCGGATTGCTGGAGATGTCCAGCACCGGAGCGAGCAAACAATTGACTCCGATTAGATTGAGCTGCTTGCAGCACAGCTCCATCACTTGGCGTGCTACGTTGAGATCTCCTTTCGCTGCGACGGCCATCGGAGCAGGCAGCGGAGTCAGCACATGATCAAGCCGTTGCACCGCACCGCCTTCCTGGTCGACGGAGAGAAGCGCTTGTCCTTCATAGCTTTGATGAATCGAAGCCGACAGTTTCAACAGCTGTTCTGTCGAGACTGCATTCTCTTTGAAGAGAGTGATACCGGAGATGATACCGGACTGCAAGAGCTGCTTGGTGTCTTTGTCCAGTTCGGCGCCAGCCAACCGTCCTATCAGTAGCTTGCCGACTGCTTTGTCCAGGCTGTTGGAATCGGTCATGGCTGCACCGTATCTTTCTGTCCAAGCAAGCGATATGCCTCGACGGGTCTCTGGCGTCCCTTTATGTTATATGAACCGAGCCATTCGAAGTTGAAATGTTCGTCAGCCATATTGCGAGTTGTTTCATCGACGATAATATCGCCTGGTCTGTCTTCGGCAACCAACTTCTCCAGGCGAAAGGCGACATTGGCTGTATCGCCCAGTAATGCCTGGTTGCCTTTCGCGTGACCGAGCGTGCCGGAGGCAACCGGTCCGCTGGCCAGCGCTATATCGATTTCGAGCGGATGGTCCGGGAACGGCCAGTGGTCTTGGCGATTGGCCAGCGCCTTGACGATTGCGCGTAAGCGAAGCGCCGTCCGGCATGCTTGAAACCCCTGAACCGACCCCGACCCGCCGTCTTGCCAGTAGGCCATGATGGCATCACCGGCCACTTTCTCCAGTTCGCCGTGTTGCTTTTCAATCTCCTCTTTCAGGCATAGAAATACAATCTGGGTCGACTGCATAACTATCTCCGGTTGGTCGGCGTAGTGTTCGGTCAGGCTTGTAAAGCCTCTGATGTCCGCAACGAGAATGGTGGCATTGATCAGATTAATTTTGAAATGAGTAATGTCCTGTAAATCGTCGATGCTTTCAGGAGGTCTTTCTGATTGGTCCGGTGGCAGGTCGACGAGGTAGAGCAGGCAATGCAGACCGTACTCGACGGTCGCGCTGTAGAGCGCCATCGGATTAACTCGGATTAAATAAGTCCGAGTTAATCTAGCACCGAACGTCGACCCCTGTCAC
>CAZSNX010000134.1:3824-9621 GCA_964607945.1 uncultured Candidatus Obscuribacterales bacterium | reverse complement strand
TCGCTGACTGCTTCCGTGGGCACGCTGGCGCTGTGCTCCTTCCTCTTCTTGATGATGGGATTCATGAGCACTCCCTGGCAGAACAGCATCTTTAGCGATGCCAAATGGTCATCATTCTTCACGGATGTTGGAATACTCACCCTCACCGGTGGTCTTACCGGCGCAGTAATGGGTGGATTGTTTGCCGCTGTCTGTGGTGCCCATGGTGGAAGCCCGATCGGCTTCATCGCCGGCGCCGCCGTCGGTGCGCTCATCTCGCTCATCCTCTGCACTTGCGGATCGGCAATCTACTTCTCCCTGCTGTTTTTGGTTGTCAATACAACCAAGAGCGCCTACAAGAGCCTATTCGGCAAGACTAATGAAAGGCGAAATAACAGTCGCGATTACTATCACGACTGATACAGATACCTCAATCGAAACGGCACTGACTCCACCTTGAGCTGCCGATCGGAACGGGCAAGGAAGCCTGTTCTAACTGGCTGGCGGCAGATTGCCTGCTCGGATACTTCAGCAAGTGATTCTAGCCGGCCCCGAAGTGCGGAAGAAATGGGGAGCCAAAGCGCATTTTGGCTCCCTCGAACCTCTTTTCTCGTGCCTTTCCTATAGTCTTTAGCTTGGTCCAAATCGGTCTGCTTCTGGGGTTCCCCCAAACCTCCTTTTGGTGGTAGCACACTCTAACATATAGTACATCCAGATTACCCGGATTATTCACGGAAGTGATACCGAAGTAATTTTCAAAACAGTACAAAAGCCCTGCCAGTTGGCTCAGAATCAGTGTTTACGACGCACAAAATCTGACAACGGGAGGGCTTTTGAAGTGAATCATTCTAAACTAGCTTTGCCAGGCAAACAAGGTCAATTTCAGCTGGATATCGAGCTTGGCAAGGTTATTGAAGCAGACTTTGACGCAGGCGAGGTTTCCAGCGACGGTGGAATGTTGCTTTTGCGAAAAGCAGATGACCGGCTGGAATTGAGCAGGTTGGCATCATTTTGTATCAAGGATGAGCGTCAGGGTGTGGTTCTTCACACGACTGAAAAGATGTTCAGACAAAGGGTGCATGCAATCGCCGCAGGTTATGAGGATTGCAATGATGTTGCTCGAATTGGCAGAGATCCAATGCATTTGTTGGACCAGGGTATTTTGCCGAGCAGCACGGTGTGTCTTGCTTCGCAGCCTACTCTCTCCCGGTTTGAAAATTCCATTGATTCGGTCACCCTGTCTGCGCTTCAGGCACTCTTGCGGCATACATTTGTTCGGACACGAAAACACGCGCCAAAGGTTTTACGGCTTTACATGGACACTACGCACGACGAAGTGCACGGCTATCAGCAGCTCTCCTTTTACAATGGTTTTTACCAGACCTACTGCTACACGCCGCTTTTCATATTTGCCGATTGTGGTTTTCCGCTCTGTGCAGTTCTTCGGCAGGGCAATGCGTCGCCGGCGGAAGGCGCATTGCGAGCCTTAAAAGAGATCGTCAAGGATATTCGTTTGTCGTGGTCGGAAACCCGCATTGAGTTGGTTGCCGATGCTGGGTTTGCAGTCCCTGAGCTCTATGAGTATTGCGAGCAGAATTCAATAACGTACTTCATTTGTGATGGAAGCCATGCCGGCTATGCTTATCACACGGAAGATACGGTTCGAAATTGCAAATCTCTCTTCGAAGAATTTGATGGCCGTGTGATTGAGTTAAAGAAGTATGCGATACCTGTCAACCCAAAGGAACAGAAACGAGCATGGCGTCAGAGGGAAGAGCGAATACGCTTTTCAAGCAAGACGGAGGGGCGCATGCAAGAACACTTTGAGGATGACCTTGCAATTCGCCGCTACTGCGAGTTTTCTTATCGCTCACGAGGGTGGAGCCGAGATCGACGCATCATCGCCAGAGTCGAGTACACGGCTGAGGGCCCAAATGTGCGTTACGTCGTGACCAACGCAACTGGCAGTTATGCCAAACGAATTTACGAGAAGAAGTACTGCCCAAGAGCTAAGTGTGAGAACTGGATCAAGGAACTAAAAACTTATCTGAAGTGCGATCGCACTAGCTGCCAGGAATTCGAAGCAAATCAGTTTCGCCTTCTTCTTCACACCTTCGCCTATGTTCTCCTTTGGGAAATTCGAAGAAAGGCTGCTATGAAACATTCAACGGTAGAATCGATTCGCCTTCAACTGATCAAGGTTGGGGTTCTCGTCCACGAGACAGCACGCAAAGTCAAGCTCTGCCTGGCTTCCAGTCATCCCTGGCAAAACCCCTTCCGGCGAGCCTGGTTGCTTCTCTAGCCATTCAACCTCACTCCAACTCGTTTCTACCAACCACCCCTCCCGCGAGGCCGCCTTCGCTGTGGGCAGACCTCGCCTCCGCTCATACTTTCCTTCCTCTCGACCGGCAAAACATGCCAAAAACTCCTCTCGAAAACCTGTCCCTACCCAAATCTCCAAAAACTTACAACTCGACAACTATATGGGTGAATAGACCGGGATTAGAGAAAAATCACGGGGCTGCATTGTGATGAAACCCCGGCAAATCGAAAGATAATGACCGTGCGGTAATGCCATGAATTCCATGCCCGGAAGTAAAAAAGAGGAAGATGCCTCGACAGCTGTTGCTGGAGGCATCTTCCCCCGGATTGTTAGGGCTCAGACCGCAATCGAGCCTTGCATTCACGCGCGTTAGTGAGCAGCGTGATAATGAAAGTGCAGCTCAACGCTGGCAGCGTTCGCCAGGATGCGCGCGCAGAGCAGCGCCACTCCCAGCAACGCCAGCATTATCTTCTTCAGCATTTTTTGTTCCATTCTTGCTTGGCAAAACCAGCCGCTAACAAGTGTGTTTGAAGCGATCCGTCAATCAGCAGCTTCGAGCTTCGTCCTTAGCGAACGCGCTCCTTGACCGAGAGCTTGACCTCGGACTGACCGCTCTTCAGCACCGAAAGCGTCGTGCGAGCCTGTTCGATGTTTTCCATCAACTTCCAGGGCGCGCCGATCGTCTGGTTGGTCGGATAGTAAACCTCGATCAACACTTCGACATCCCGGTCTCGCTTGAAGTTGAACACCACGAACTTGTAGGTGCGCAACTCCCAGGCTTCCTCATTGTTTTGCTGTGCCGGAGTCGTCCGGCCAACCTTCGGGCCGCCGGGAGCCGCCGCACCGTTGGGACTGGCAACCTCCTGCCGGTCGACCAGTAGCCGCTCCCACTTGATGTCGGACGAGGTGCCGATCACCATCTGGAAGATTTCATCGGCCGCCTTGTGCCCGATGCGAGCGCTGCCGGTCACCTGGAGCTTGCCGGCTTTGTTGCGCTGGTAGATCTTCACCGACCCGGCAGGCAATGCCTTGCCGAGATTCTTCGCTGCGCAGTTGTCGACCTCGAGGCGAATGGACACTTCCTGCTTGCCGCTGCGATAGTAGCCGTTGTCGGCTGCAACGAAGTACTCACGCTTGACCGGAACATTGGCAGCCCGGAAGAGCGGCACCTGGCGAGACTGCCCTTCCACCAAGCTGACTTCTCCCGGCAACGTGTACGACTTCTGATCGCCGACGCTCTCGACGGAAGCATCGCGCAGGTTGGCGCTTTCCGCCATTGGTGCGGCGCGGTACATCTTGCCTTCACCACCGGCATCGGCCACGCTGCCGGAAAGCAACCGGACGGTAGCCTTCTCGAAGGTTGTGCCGGAATTGTTGTCGATCGCCACCGAGCTCTCCCAGCTCTCGACGTTGCTCTTCTCATCGTCGTAGATCAGCGAGTGCTTGGCGTTCCAAGTGATGCCATTGGTGTCATAAAGGAAGTTCAGGTCGTAGTCACCTTCGACATCCGCCCAGACCTCGAGCACCAAGGCCGCGGTGTTGGACAGCCCCTTGGGCGTATTGGCCAGAACCGCATTGTAAGCAGGCAGAATCGACGTCTTGCCGTCGTCCGTCTGAATTACGGCGGTGCCGCCAGTGATGTTGACGAGAACGCCCTCGATATCAGCGGTGCCGGCGCCGGTCGCGTTCTTGATCGTCACTCGCTTGCCGACAGAGCCGGCCAGCAGCTTTTCGGGAGTGAGATTGGCCGGCCGGTAGGTCGCCGACAGATAGCTGAACGCCTGGCCTCCGCCAGCCGGCGGGTTGGCAACCTTCGGATTGAGTACGTTCGTCTTGACCAGTTTGGCATCGACGACGCGCAGCGAGTCTGGACGGTATTGCGCGGCGATGCCGTCGAGCAGAATCCGGTTGGCACCGGGCTGCAGATGGACACGCCGGGTTTCTTCGACCTGCGCGAACCGATTGCCGTAGATAGTGATGTCGACGCTGCTGGCCCGCTGTGCCTTCACCAAACCCTCGTCACCGACGGGCGCAGCGCTCATCGGCTGTTCCGCCGCTTCGACCGAACCGGTAACGACGCTCGCCATCGCGACGAGCATTCCGAAAACGAGCGTTGCCACTGCGAACTTGCATTTCATCTTGAGATTCCTTTTTGTCAGTGTGTCCGAGTACTCGCACACACAACACGCCATCAGACCGGCGTGAAAAGTCACTTTCCTACACCCACAGCTCCAGCTCGTTGTCTCGCTATCCAGTTGATTCCCCCGTACCTACGGTCTAGAGGTCGGATACGAGCTATTTCTGAGATTGTGGAGTTGCCGTGGTACTAGTGGATCTTCTTCAACTGCGGATGTTGGAAAGCCTTATCAACCTAGTGTGGCTGAATAAGCAGATGCAACCATGCGCTTAGTATTATTGAGTTGTCGAGCCACATCTATTTACAACACCGGCGAACCGCCAAAGCACAGCGACTCCGGGCGCAGCAAACTTGTCACGAGCTTGGTCAGGTGCGCTAGCCTGTGCTTAACTGTGGCTAACTGAGCGCTTCTCGCGCACTTCTTTAATGTAAAGTCTCGCAATTTCTTAAGCTTGCAGCACCAGCACGAGCGGCTTAAGATCGACGAAAGTCGGTTAGACCTTTCTCGTCAGTCACCGATTTATCACTAAGTCACAGACCTCCGGCAACGGTTATGATTAAGCTTCCGTCTGCAATTTTCGGCAGGTCACCCGCCAAGTTAATCGGTGCACACAACAACTCAATTTATCCCGTGGCAGAACTTTCAGCAACAATCATCGTCCCCACTCACGATCACGCCGACACGCTCTATGCATCGGTTAAGTCGGCTCTCTGCCAAACCGTCCAGGATCTCGAAGTAATCATAATCGGAGATGGTGTACCAGACAGAACCAGACAAATAGTATCGGAGCTCAAATCAGATTCGCGAGTTACCTTCATCGACCATCCTAAAAGCCCAAGAACTGGCGAGCTTCACAGGCATCAAGCGCTGCAGAATGCAAAAGGAAAGATAGTTTGCTATTTGTGCGATGACGATCTTTACTTTCCCAACCATGTCGAACATATGCTGCAATTGCTCGAGCATTCTGACTTCGCAAATGCTCTGCCGCTCAGGCACGAAGGAGACCGCCTGACGATCAAAGCAGTTGACCTTACACAAGAATCGAATCTGAAGCGTGTCGCATCCGGTTCGCTAGCTCGTTTCGGATTATCTTTCGGAGCGCACACAGCCGAATTTTATCGCTCATTGCCGTACGGCTGGCGCACCACTCCGGCCGGCACCTGGACCGATCAATACATGTGGCAACAATGCCTGTCCCAGCCGCATTGCCGAGCCACAAGCAGCTTCTTGCCAACCGTCATCGGTTTCCCCGCTCTATCCCGCACCACGTGCAGCTCGGCTGAAAGACTCGCCGAGCTTGAACATTGGCTTGACCAGCTGCTTTCGCCGGCAGACTGTGAAAGGATACGAAGCTCTT
>CAZSNX010000134.1:0-3814 GCA_964607945.1 uncultured Candidatus Obscuribacterales bacterium | reverse complement strand
CGTGACTTCCGCCGCCCAGGAAGTCGGCGAGCTGGCACTCGTGCGCGAGCAGTTGGATATCTGGCTCGAGTCACATCGGACTCAGGAACAGTTGGTACGAGCGTGGCAAGATGGACATCTGGCCCTAGAACAGAGATTAGCCGAGTTAGAAAGAAGCCCTCTCTTCACTCTTCGCTCGAAACTGCTGGCAATGCCACTGCTGTCCAAACTTGTTCGAGCTGGACAGCGGTTGCTTTCCGCTGCTAACTGAAGCCGCAAATGCAGTTGCGGCTCCAGCGACGAACGACCGAGCATCGCCAGCTCAAACACGATTAAACCGGTGCAGTAGCACCGTCCGGTCGACTGGACTATGATGCCGGCAAGCAAGTTCTTTGGAGAGTAACAAGTTGAAAGAGAAGACTAGAATAGCGCTTGTCGGGTGCGGACGCTGGGGCTCAAACTGCCTGAGAGATTTAAGCAGCCTCAATTGTGACGTAGTTGTCGTCGATGTTTCAGAGGAGTCAGAACAACGCGCCAGAACAGGTGGGGCAGCCGGGCTGGTACGTACAGTCGCCGATTTACCCGCCATTGACGGCATTGTCGTAGCGACGCCCACCTCCACCCATGCAGATGTTGTCGAATCACTGCTAGACAGAAAAGTTCCGATCTTCGTCGAAAAGCCAATCACAGCCGATGCAAATCGCGCCCGCAGCCTCGCGGCGGCCGCCCCCGACCGCATCTTTGTGATGGACAAATGGCGCTATCATGCAGGCATTGAAGCGTTGCGCGACCTGGCATCTTCGCAAGAGCTCGGGCCGGTGCTCGGTCTACGCTTGACACGCATGCAATGGAAAACGCCGCATACCGACGTTGACGATGTGTGGATACTGGCACCGCACGACCTTTCCATTTGCCTCGAAATTCTCGGATACATTCCAGAACCCAAATCGGCTGCCGGAGAGGTGATTGATCGAAGAGCTACAACTCTGTTTGCTGTTTTGGGAGAAAGTCCATGGTGCGTACTGGAGACATCAGGGAGGCATCCTCAGTATCTGCGTGAAATACGCCTCCACTGCCGTGACGGCATAGCCGTTCTAAATGACGGCTATGCTGATAGCATTCAGATCTTTCGAGCGAGCGCCGATCGCAGCGCCCAGGAGCCGCAACCGGAACTGCGGCACATCTCAGGCGAGTTTCCACTGCTAAGAGAGCTTAGAGCCTTTGTTGAGCATATTCACGGCGGAGCGCCTCCCCGCAGCAGCGCTGCCGAAGGCGCTCAAATAGTTTCCGTCCTGGCCAAACTCAGGCAGCTGGCAGGACTGGAGGAACCTTCCCTCATCAAGTAGTCAAACAAATCCGCGACACTGCGAGCGCAGTATCATTTAGAATTTCACACAGTCCAGCTCTTTCACCAGAACTGCCAGTGGTGGCAATTCCCTATCTCGCTCCGATACAATCGCCGCACCGTCCGGCCATGGAATTCCGAGCTCCGGATCTGCCCAATGGCAACCGAGCTCGTCAGCAGGGTTCCAATAATCATCGACGGCATACACGTGTATTGATTGCTCGTGATAGTAAAAGCCGTGCGCCACACCCGGAGGAATCTCCACCGCCGTCAAGCATTTACCAGTCAGCTCGACTACACAGGAGCGCCGTTCGGTAAGAGATCCCGGGCGCAAATCAAGCAAACCAAGGCTCATTCGCCCTGACAAAAGCAGCAAATAGTCGCTGTGCTTCAAGTGCAGATGGACCCCCCTGAGCACATGAGCGCTAGAAACCACCGTATTCCACTGAACAGGCTTAACGCCAGTTCCCCATTCCGCTCTAAAAATCTCCGTGACGGAACCGCGGGTGTCATGATGCATCATTAGCCTGCGCAGCAAAACACCTACAGGCAAATCGGCATGCCCAACGGCTGGCGCTCTTCGTTTTGCAAAATGCGGCTCAGTCATCGAAACTACTTTCCAGTTGCCGGACAATAAGCTCTGTCCGCTTTCAAGAACAGCAAACCAGACATTTCAAGTAGCAACATTATAACGGTCGACCGCGGCCTAATCAGTCTGTTATCAACCTTTCAGCATTCGGACTAACAATATACTGTACTTTATCGTAATTTTTTTGAAAAAGAACAACTAAGCTCGAAGCAGCGGGATCATCCGTGGATGTCCCGCCACTTCAAGCTCTTTGTCCGATAACGAGCAGGCGATTGAAGCTTATCGGCGCCCGAAGATTCGTTTGACGAGCGAGACAGTTCCCACCCAGAGCGAGACGACCACCCAAGCAAGGAAGGCCAGCACTAAAATCGCCACAACCATCAAAATGACCAGAATCACCGGTGTGGCAACCACAGCCAGTGCCAGTGTGGCTATTGCCAGCATACTGTCCGGCACGAAAAAGAGAATCTTGTCGAGCAGGCTGTTGCTGCTGGCCCAGATCCAACTGAACGTGAAATAGGCCAGCGCGAAGGTCAGCATCGCCCAGGCAATTCCGAAAACGAACGAGGTGGTCGCCCCGAACGCCTCCAGAAACCAGTTCTTGACCTTGATGAAGTTATCTTTCAGCGACATCATGAAATCCTTTGCAACTGATGGGACGAACAAACAGCTGCCTGGCGATCAGACGGCAGGGCCGGCGCGACCTTTATCCGGTCGACCGGCCCTGCTTGCTCTAACCGCCGCTCAGCCTACTTCTTGGAGTCGTCCGACTCGCGAAGCTTGCTGTGGTAGCGCCCGTAGATGAAGTAAATGCCAGCACCGAGGACCAGCCAGACGATGAAACGCACCCAGGTCACCCAGGGCAGCGACAGCATGAGCGCCAGGCTGATCGCCGCGCCGCCGGCCGGAATCCAGGGGATGCCGAAGAAGCGTTGCAGCAGCCAGAGCACCAGGCTGCCGGCCGCCATTCCGCCGGTAACGAGCACCCAGATGCTGTCGACACCGTTCATCTGCATCGCACCGGCAGCGATACCACCGGCTACACCCAGCAGAAGCGGTACGAAAGGCGCATCCGGACAGCGGAACTTGCGCGGTCGATCCGGCTCCAGCTTGCGCAGGACGATCACGCCGACGCAGACGAGCACGAAGGCGGCCAGCGTTCCGATGCTGGTCAACTCAGCCAGCTCACCGATCGGCAGAAGCGCTGCCAGCAGGGCGATCACCGCGCCGCAGCTCCAGATCGACCGGTAAGGCGTCTGATACTGCGGGTGCACTTTACTGAAGAACGGCACCACCAGACCATCCTTCGACATGCGCATCATGATGCGCGCCTGAGACGACAGCGACAGGAGCAGCACGGACGTAATGCTGGCGATCACACCGACAGCCAGCACCGGCACCGCCCAGTTATAACCGAGACGGTGCAAGATGGTGATGAAAGCGGCGCCTTCCTGCTGCGGCTGGCCGGGCACCGCCAGCGTGGTCCAAGAAACGGCGCCGATGATCGTCACCGCCACCAGCACGTAAACGAACGTGCTGATCCCCAGGCTGCCCAGGATGCCCCACTTCATGTCGTTTTGCGGATCGCGGCATTCTTCGGCGTGGCAGGTCAGCGCGTCGAAGCCAATGAAGGCGAAGAAGATCGCCCCGGCGCCCGCCATCATACCGCGCAGCCCGTTTGGCAAGAACGGATGCAGATTGGCTGCATCGAAATGCCAGATGCCCAGCATAACGAACAGCGCAATCACCGCCAGCTTCACGACTACGAAAACGTTGGTCACCTTGGCGGTGTGCTCCATGCCCTTGACCAGCAGGAAATTGAGCGCGACCACGATACCGATTGCGCAGAGATCGATGCTCGTCAGATGGCGGAACACGTCGAAGGCCATCACGCCACCGCA
>CAZSNX010000133.1:0-9623 GCA_964607945.1 uncultured Candidatus Obscuribacterales bacterium | reverse complement strand
ACTGCCACTACCAACGCTGCAAATGTCTTTTCCTGAGCCATTGCCGAGGCTATCTTCGGATTGCCGGTCGGTAGTACTGCATAACCGAGAGCAACTAGTTTTTCGGTGATTTTGTTGCGAGAATCCGGTTCGGTATCGCAACAGAGTATCTGACCCAAAGTAGGGGAATCTGATTCAGCAAACATAGAGCACCTGGAGAGTCTTGAACCGCCGCACAGAGCTGCCTTTTCTCTCTCTCCGCCCCAAAAGCAGAAGAAAGATTAGCCCGATGTTATTTATCATATTCTTGACTACTTGCATCTAATGCTAGCTGTCCCTATAAACTTGTACGGGTTAAGTATATTTTGCAGCCGATTTTAGGCATTCGCAGGTGTTGCACGTTCGCATGACGAGCCTTGAGGGTTGATTTCGCTAGGCCGGAGTGCTTTTAGCGTCCAAATATCTTCAAGAGCAAAATAGACAGGAAGTAGAGTCCGATCAAGGCCGACATCACTATCAGCATTGAAAATGCGGTCGGGTCTGGAGTGATCACGGCGGCTAGCACGGATGCTCCGCAGACAGCGTAGCGCCAGATCTTCAGCAACATCCTTGAGTTGACAAGTCCGGTGAAGGAGAGCGCGAAGATAATAATCGGCAGCTGGAAACACAGACCCATGTACAGGAGCACGGTTGAGACTAGCGATATATAGAAGTCCAAGCGCTGATTGAGCAGTGTCATCCCCTGACCGAAGGAGCCAAAGAAATGAAGCATGGGTGGCAATACCAGGTAATAGGCAAAGGCGGCTCCCGCTATAAATAAGACAGGGCTGCCCAAGACGATTGGTGCCAGTACCTTTTGCTCTCGATCGGTCAGTCCGGGAGAGATGAAGCGGCTGGCTTGAAAGAGAATGTATGGGCTGGCGATAATCAAGCCGGAGTAAAAGGCGACCTTAAAGTAAACCAATAGCGGCTCTTCTAGCGAAAGCGCTTGGAATTGGATGTTGCCGGCGGGTAGTTCTAACCAGCGGACCACATCTTTGGCAATCAACAATCCGATACCGAAGCCGACCAGGACTGACACAAGTGAGCGGATTAGGCGAGCGCGCAGTTCGTCGAGATGCTCGACAACTGTCATAATGGCGCCTTCCTTGCCCGCGTCATCCGGTCTTTCGACCCTTACCGTTTGCGGCAATTTTGACTGTGCAACGGTGCGGTCGACCGGTTCGGTCTCTTCGGCTGGCTCCTTAAGCTGCGACAACGGCTCTGATTCCAATTCCTTCATGCCTGTTTTTAAGTAATTCTATCAGCGTTGGCTCCTGCCGCTCGTTGATGCTGCCTTCAGGCGCTGCTCGGCTGCGCCGAACAAGATGACCGCTGCGGAGATAGCGACATTCAAGGATTCGCTGTGGTCGCTCATCGGAATCGATACCCAATCAGTCGCCTGTTTGAGGATTGGCTCGGAGAATCCTTGACCCTCATTGCCGAAGATCAATGCGGTCGGTCCGGTCATATCTGCTTGCCAGTAAGGTCGGTTTGCGGTCGGCTCGCAGGCTATCACCGTGAGGTCGTGCGCTTTTGCAATGGCCAGTGCATCGGCAGCAGCTATTTCGGAGACTATCGGTAAAGCAAAGAGCGCTCCGGCAGCAGCACGGACTACTTTGGGGTTGAACCTGTCGACTGTGCCCTTTGTCAATATCATGCCACTAGCTCCGGCTGCCAGCGCGGTTCTAATCATGGTGCCCAGATTGCCGGGATCTTGAATCGCTTCGGCGATCACAATCAGTGGTGCCTGGACGGAGAACAAGTCGTCCACTCGGCTATGCGGAATGCGACCGATGGCGATGATTCCACAAGGGCCTTCAGTTGTAGTCAGCTTGCCAAACAGTTTGTCTTCCACCATCGATACGGTACTGAGGTTGACTGAAGGCAGCTGCGGCAGTCCTTCTTCCAAATAACTCTTGCTGACGATCACCGCTTCAATTGTGATGACCTTCGCGAATGCTTCGGCGACCAGTTTTGTGCCTTCGATCAAGAACAACCCAGTCTTTTCACGTTGACTTCTGTTTTGAAGTCCCCGTAATTTCTTGAGAAGTGGGTTGGAATCGCTGATAATCGGTGTAATTTTCATGACCGAAACTTTATCTTGATCATGAAGCAAAGTCAAAGTAGGCAGTTCTTTCCATCAAGGTTTTTTGCGCGATGGTTGAACAATGCTGCCTGCACCAGGTACAACTACCTGTAGCACCGGCGGTAGAGTTGGTTCGCGAATTGGCGGTTACGGCAATCAGGGGTTGGAATGACGGCGGTACATTTCGTGCACAATTTCAGAGAGGCGCTTTTTGCGTACATCGGTTCCGTGCTGCTATGGTTCTTGGTTCTAGTGGCCTTCTGTCATGCCGGTGATCTGTTTCATCGTTTCATTCAGTTTGCCAATGTAAAGTTGGGCGTTTTCGGGCTTTATCTTGCGTTGGCTCTGATTGCCGCGTTCGTAGCGTTGATTGACGGTGGAAGATTGCTTCATGCGGTGATCTCTACTTTCCTACCTGGGGGAGCAAAGTAACTGATGCCTCTTTCTCTTTCGTTTCGCAAGGCGCTTTCGCTCTGGCCGGAGCGAGAGGCGTTAGTGGACTTAGACAAACGGTTTACGTACAAAGAGTTCGGCTCCCGAGTAATGCGAGCGGTCAAGGCGATTGCTGGCAAGGGGGTCTGCAAAGGAGACCGGGTTGCAATCATTGCGCCGAATTGTCATCAGTTTATGGAGGCATACTATGCCTGCGCCTTGTCCGGAATTGTGCTGGTGCCGATTAACTTTCGCTTGGCTGCGCCTGAAATTGCGGCAATCTTGAATGATTCGGAGTCGGCTGTCTTGATTTCACACATTGATTTTATCGATAAAGTAGAACCCGCTCTAGCCAGCGGGACCAAAGTGGACACGGTTTTCTGGATCGGACCCAATTCGGCTCCGTCATCGAGCTGCCAGTCTCATTCCTACGAATTGGAGTTAGCCAAGCAATCAGATGATGAGCCGCTGTTGCCTGCTCTGTCTGACAGTGATCTCGCGCAGCTCTACTACACAAGTGGTACTACTGGTAATGCCAAGGGGGTGATGTTGACTCAAGGCAATGTGGCGTTTCATGCTTTGAGCGCCGTTGCTGAACTTGGGCTGTCGGATGCAGATACCTGGTTGCACGCCGCTCCGATGTTTCATTTGGCTGATGCTTGGGCGACATTCGCGATGACCTGGGTGGGCGCCAAGCACGTGTTTGTGCCTTATTTCAAAGCCGACTATGTCTTAGAGTGTATTGAGCGCGAAAGAATTACGATTAGCAATTTGGTGCCCACCATGCTGACGGCATTGCTCAGCGAAAGGTCGGCCGGCAACTATGATTATTCGAGCTTGCGAACTATCTTGTCGGGCGGGGCACCGATTGCGCCCGAGACGGTCAGGCGGATTGTAAGCCGGTTCGGTTGTGACTACACGCAAACGTACGGCATGACAGAGACCAGTCCCTATCTTACTTTGAGTTGTCTGAAGGCAAGTCTCAAGCAGCTGCCAGATGACATGCAGTTGGCGATTAAGAGTCGAACCGGCCGGCCTTTCATGGGCGTGGAGTTGAAAGTGGTGCGGGCCGATGGCGTCTCCGTTGCCTGGGACGACAGTGAAGTCGGTGAGATTATCGTAAAAGGACCAACCGTTACACCCGGCTACTGGCGAAGGCCGGAAGCAACTGCTGAAGCGATTAAGGACGGCTGGCTTCACACCGGCGACCTGGCGGTGATCGACTCGCAGGGCTATGTGAACATTGTGGACAGGAAGAAAGATATGATCATCACAGGCGGTGAAAACGTCTACTCGACTGAGGTGGAGCATGCGATTTACGAGCATCCGGCGGTTCTGGAATGCGCCGTGTTCGGGCTGCCTCACCAGCAGTGGGGGGAGGCGGTGACCGCGGCAGTGGTAAGGCGGGAGCAGCAGGCGGTGACCGAGTCAGAGTTGCTTGCTTTTCTGCGCGGCAGGCTTGCTGCTTACAAACTGCCCAAGCAAGTGTTTTTCGCCGATGAGCTGCCCAAGACCGGCAGCGGCAAAATAGTCAAGAAAGCGTTGCGCGATCTGCATCGACTGGATGAAGAGTCGGCGCGCGAAGTGGTTTAGGTTTTTTTGTTGTGTCTCAGGCTGTCCAGGACGACTGCGCCTACGATGATTGTTCCCGTAACTATCTCTTGCAGCCAGTTGGATAGTCCAATCTGCGTGCAGCCGGAGCGAATTACGGTCATGAGCAAGGCACCGACAATGGTGCCAGCGAGCGAACCTTCGCCGCCGGCCAAGCTGCCTCCGCCGATCAATATGGCGGCAATGACATCTAGTTCGAGACCGGAGGCGTCGGTGGGGTCTCCGACGGTCAGGCGGGAGAGCTGCATCAGACCGGCAAAACCGGCAAACAGCCCGCTTAATTCAATCTGGTTGTCAGAATGCCATTAATCAAACCGCAGGCAAGACCGGCAGCTAAGCCGCCGGCGGCGGCTTAGCTGGGCGGAAGTTATGCTTGAGCAATAGAGCTATCACTACCGTTACAAGAGATACAACGGAGCCTACCGACAGGTCGATGCCACCGGATATGATCACAAGTGTCATCGCAAGGGCTGCGACTGCGACTGTTACTGATTGTCTGACCGCACAGTCCGTTGATCGGTAGATCGGTGCTTCAGTCGAGCCGGCGCGCGTCTCGATGCTTTCGGCCAGCTTTGCAGGTTGCAATTGACGTGCTCGAACTGCGTGCGTAAACAGTCGAGCAAGGCACCAGACTGCTCAGGTTGTCCCGTTGGCGAAATTTTAGTTGATCAAAAACATCCGCTCAGTCTTTGCCGAGCGAGTGGTGTCGTATCTGGTGGCGTTGCCGGCAGCGGCTAGACGGCAACTTTCTTCTTGGCGATTTCGGCCAGTTTCGCAAATGCTTCTTGATCGCTGACTGCCAGCTCTGCCAGCATTTTGCGATTGACTTCGACATTAGCCTTGAGCAAGCCGTTGATGAATCGGCTGTAGCTGATGCCATTTATTCTGCAGGCGGCATTGATACGAGCTATCCACAAGGAGCGAAAGTCACGCTTGCGTTTGCGACGATCGCGAAAGGCATTCTTCCAAGCTTGCATAACCGACTGGTTGGCAGCGATGAACAAGGTGGAAAGCGAGCCACGAAAGCCTTTGGCGTACTTGAGAATTTTCTTGTGGCGCTTTTGCAGTACGTTGCCACGTTTTACTCTGGACATCTGATTCTCCTTCTTCCTTTTGATTGAAGTAGTGATTTGTGAAACAGGCAGATTGTGCCTTCTCGGATGCCGCTATGCAGCATCCTTTTGCCGGCCATCGGAGAGGAGAGTCCCTTAGGCCTGGCGCTTTGGACATTCTGACTCTTGGTCAGCTTCTAGCGAAGATATTTCCGGTAAGGAAAGTTTTCCAGGACATGCTTTTTCATTTCAGGGGCTAGCGCTGCCCATCCGCGCAGTTTGCGCTTGATGTTGGCGGCCATCCACTCGTTGATGTGGCGTGTTCCTGCTTGCGTTCGAAGAATTTTGCCGGTCCCGGTGATTTTGAATCGCCGAGCCGCAGCTTTGTTGGTCTTCATCTTGGGCATATTGGGCTGCTCCGTATCGGCGCGTAATAGCGCGCCTTCATCGAATTCAAATCCGGTGCCCTCTAATTATTCGGAGGATTTAGCCTCCGGGGCAGCCGGCTTACCCTTCTGGGGTAAAGGCGAGAGGATCATTATAACAGTCTTCCCCTCTAACTTCGGCTCCCTGTCAATCATTGCTAAATCTTTTAGCTGATCTGAGAAGCGATTCATCAAGTCTAAGGCCATGTCTGCATGCTGAACTTCGCGACCTCTCAACATGATCAGTACTTTGATCTTGTCGCCGTCATGCAGGAATTTCTGTGCACTGCGCAGCTTGACCTGATAATCATGGTCTTCGATTTTGTAGCGCATTTTGAGTTCCTTGACATCAGCGATGTGATGTTTCTTCTTGGCCTCGCGTGCGCGCTTCTCTTGTTCAAACTTGTAACGCCCGTAGTCCATGATTCTGGCTACCGGCGGGCTGGCATCCGGTTGAACCAGGAAAAGATCCAAGCCCTTTTCTCTGGCTGTAGACAAGGCTTCTCTGGTTGGGATAATCCCCAACTGCGCTCCGTCCTCATCGATCAGGCGTACTTCGCGATCGCGTATACGCTCATTAAGCAACGGCAGTTCGCGCTTTGTCTCAGGACGGCGAATCTCTCCTTTGTTGGGTGTATTCAATCTTTCCTCGTTAACTCCTCGTCACGGATAAAAACTGCCGAAGGTGGGACTTGAACCCACAAGAGCTAATGCTCACTACGCCCTGAACGTAGCGTGTTTGCCATTTCACCACTTCGGCGCGACCGGTCATGATTTTACAACAGCCTCTAAATCGACGTCTATATTTATGCTGCAAGCGATCGTTGGCAATAGACCAAACATGATCTACAGTCGGCTCTATTCTTGTGCCCAGTTTCAGGCAGGAAACCCCATCGAATGTAAGTGGGTTTCCAATAAACCAGATATCCGGCATTAAATTGACCGACCTCGTTAACGAGCGGTATGCCAAGCTGGCTGCACGTTTATACTGCTTGAGTCTGTTAGACTCACCGATTAGCCGTCGGCGGTGTACGGAAGCAAAGCGATATCTCGGGCCCGCTTGATAGCTAGGGTCAACGTTCGTTGATGCTTGGCACAATTGCCGCTGATTCGGCGGGGCAAAATCTTGCCGCGTTCCGTGACGAATTTCTTTAGTTTGGTCGGATCTTTGTAATCGACGAAATCGATTTTGTCCGCGCAAAAACCGCAGGTTTTTCTTCTTCGGACTGGTGGCTCTTGTTGAAGCCGGGACATTGAGTATCCTCCTATTCAGAAATGAGGGCACGGACGCAGCCGCCCCGGAGATGCGAGTCAAACTTAAAAAGGGATTTCATCTTCGCTGGCGAAAAGCGCATCGAGATCGGCTGAGGGCGCGGATGACTTCGCGGCGCCGGCAGCTGCTCTTGCTACCGGTCGCTCCGTTTCAACTGCTGAGTTTTGTCCGCCGCCGGCAATGGCAACGCTCAAATTATCTACAGCGATTGCGCTAATCTCGGGTTCCCGTCTGCGCTGACCTTCGTTGTTGGTGTAGTTGCTCATTTGCAAGCGACCATCGACAGCGACTAGATCACCTTTCTTAACATCTTGAGCTGTACGTTCAGCTAATTCACCCCAAGTAACAATCTTAACAACGCTGGATTCCACCGAGCCGTCTTGCCGGGCTGGCGATTCAACGGCGATAGCGAATTCAGTAACTGCCATATTGTTGTTTGGAGTGAATCGTTTTTCCGGTGCTCGAACCACCCGACCGGACACGACTATTTTGCTTAAACTCATAGCAATTTACCTGTGTCTTGACAAGAAAGGTTATTGAACAGCTGCTTCCTGTTCGTGCTGAACTATCAAAGAACGAATAATGTCTTCATGCAAAGTCATCATGCGCTTGATTTGCACCACTGACTCTGATTTCGCCTTGAAGACGATCAGCACGTAATAACCGTCTCGCATCTTTTGCACTTCGTACGCAAGACGGCGACGACCTTTCTTGTCAGTCGACAAGATCTGTCCACCCTGACCCTTAATGTATTCTTCGACTGAAGATACGGTTCTGTCGACCGCCTCTTCGTCCAGATTGGGGCGGATGATGTACAGAGTTTCGTATGTTCTAACTGCAGATTCTGACGGCACGATTTAAACCCCCTATGGTCCTAACGTCCTGCAGAGCAGGCAAGGGATGAACAGTTCCGTCAGTATACCGACGGAAGGTAAGCTGCCCGCAAAAGGCAAGAAGGTGATCTTAACACAAATGCGTATTATTCACATAGGCATTTGGTCGATGCTGCAATAAACTACTTATCTCTCAGATCCGGATGTAGTTGAAGCGCATGCCATGCTGAAAAGCAGAACTAAGATGATTGCTCGCATTCGTACGGTTTCTCTGTCAGCTATGCTGCTGTCCGCATTTAATGTATTTGTTGCAGGCAGCACGTCAGCTCGAGAACCATGGCAGATGAAGCAGCCAGCCGGTCCACCGCCGGCCGGACCGGTGACGCTTGGTGGCGGCGGTTCGCCAGTGCCGCTTGGAATGGTGCCGAAGATCGGTGCGGATTTCTGGACCAGACAAAAGAGCGTCCTGACTTACGGAACTTTACTTAACACAGTCCTGCAGCAGGACATTTCTTCAAAAAAGGTGATGTCCGGAGAAAGTTTCACATTACTGCTGCCAACCGGCCATGTTCAAAACGGTATGGTACTGATTCCACCGGGTTCTTATATTCAAGGCTTCATTCACACAAGCGTATCAGCGGCAATGCTAGACCACGGGCAGCCTGGAAAGGTCGAGGTCAGTTTGCAATCGCTAAACTTTCCCGACGGCAGGAGTTTGCCTATCTCAGCGTTAATCGATCGCAATCCAGCTTTAGATCCCAAAGATCCGCAAGCAGCGCAAAAGGTTCATTATGCAGGGTCCAGCTTCAAAGACTACGGCATGATGTTCGGGTCCTTTCTCGGCTCGTTTACACGCGGGGTTGGGGTTTGGAATCGGGCTGCCAATCGTGGAGCGGACTTTAGCATCAAGCAGGGTACTCCCGTGCCGGTGCGCCTCACCCGTAGCTTGCAAATTCCTGATTCGCGCTCACCGGCGTGGAATCAAAATCCAATGCCGGTACCAAACGGGCAGTTCGCGGTGCCAGGCTTAGTCGGTCCGGACAGCGATCGGCAGCCGATCGGCTTTACACAGGTTGCGCCTTCAGCGGCTTCTTCTTTGAGCCCAGGACTGCTTACTGTTCCGGAAAGTGCGGTTGCCGGTGCCGGATCTCCTTCGGCGCATTCAGTGCCGCTGTCCCAGATGCCGGATCCCTTTTAGACTGGAAGCTCTGGTTCTTTCCACTGTCCCTTCGCTTATTATCCAGTTGGAAGCGGTTATTCGGTTTTGGAGCTCGTTGTGCTCGCTATCCTATTTTCGTTTCCTTCGCCGGCCTGTCGCTTTCGGATGCATGGAATAGTGCTTCCGTTATACTTTGGGAATGGATCAACTACCAGTGCTGACACCAGAGGAAAAGGAGCGTTACAGCCGGCATTTACTTTTGCCGGATGTCGCAATGATTGGGCAGCAGCGCTTGAAGAAAGCAAGAGTTCTCGTGGTCGGTGCTGGTGGTCTGGGTTCGCCAGCAATCCTCTATCTGGCAGCCGCCGGAGTAGGTACAATTGGTGTAGCCGATTTCGATTGTGTGGAGCTTTCCAATCTCCAGCGGCAAATTCTCTACACTACAAATGATCTCGGGCAGTCAAAGTCAGCGTTGGCAACAAGGCGAGCGGCTGAGCTCAATCCGGCTGTGCAGCTGATTGCACATCGGCAGAGAGTCGATGTCGAAAATGTTCTGTCGCTGGTAGCTTCTTACGATCTTGTTATCGATGGTTCGGATAATTTCGTCACGCGTTATCTGATTAATGATGCTTGTGTATTGTCTAAGCGACCGAACGTCTATGGTTCCATTTATAGATTCGAAGGTCAGTCGAGCATCTTTGCTGTCAGTGATGGTCCGTGTTACCGGTGTC
>CAZSNX010000132.1:2230-9626 GCA_964607945.1 uncultured Candidatus Obscuribacterales bacterium | reverse complement strand
CCTGTCCGGAAAGGAGCCTACGGAAGCTACCTTTGCCGAAGCGGGAAAGTTGGCACGCACAGAGATAACGCCGATATCCGATGTTCGCGGATCTAGCGACTTTCGATTACAGCTGGCCGAGAACATCTTATTGAAGTTCTATTATGAATCAGCTTGCGAGAGGGAATTTGCATGCCAAGCCTAGGCAAGAATCTTCCACATGATTCAGCAAAAGGTCACGTCTCCGGAGAATCGATTTACATCGATGACATGCCGTTTGCCCGCAACGAGCTGGTCGTAGATTTCTTCTGGAGTCCGGTAGCGCACGGAAAGATCAAGCAGCTCGATCTTTCCGCTGCCGAAAAGGTGGCCGGCGTAGTGGGTCTTTACACCTACAAAGATCTCGGCGGTACCAATCTTTTCGGACCGAGCATAAAAGACGAAGTGCTTTTGGTCGAGGATACTTGCGAGTTCATCGGACACCCGATTGTTGTCATAGCCGCTGAGACCATGCAAGCGGCAAAGCAGGCCAAGTCCCTTATTAAGATTGAGATCGAAGAGCTCAAACCTATCCTTTCAATCGAAGAAGCTATCACAAATAAGAGTTTCATCGGCACCACACGCAAGATTAAGTGCGGCGATCTGGAAGCCGGCTTTAAGCAAGCCGCGCACGTACTGGAAGGGAGCTTCTTCAGCGCCGGTCAGGAACACTTCTATCTCGAATCTCAGTCGGCGATCGTTTACCCGGGAGAGCACAATCAGCTGGTTGTTCATTCGTCGACGCAAAATCCAACTGAAGTGCAAGATGTCATTGCACACGTGTTGGGACTTCAACAGAATCAAGTAGTAGTAGTCACAAAGCGCCTCGGAGGCGGTTTTGGGGGAAAGGAGTGTCAAGCGACTCATCCGGCAGCGATGGCATCGCTGGTGGCACTAAAGACGAAGAGACCGGCAAGAATCGTCTTCGACGTAGACACCGACATGCAGGTCACCGGCAAACGGCACCCATTCCACAACAAATACAAAGTAGGCTTCTCAGCCGATGGCAAGATCACAGCTCTCAAGATAGACTTCTTTTCTGATGGCGGCGCCGCATGCGACCTATCTCTTGCCGTCATGAGCAAAGCGCTGCTGCACGCCGAGAATGCTTATTTCGTTGCGAACGCTGAATTCACCGGCACCATTTGCAAGACGAATTATCCTCCAAATACGGCCTTCCGCGGTTTCGGCTGCCCACAAGCTGTCGCGAACATGGAAAACATCATCGAAGAGATTGCCGCGCACCTCAAGAAAGATGCGCTGGACATCAGGCTTCTCAACATGTACGGCGTCGATGATCGTAATCTGACGCCTTACGGGCAAACAATTTCCAACAATACGCTTGCTCGAATTTTTTCGCAGCTGGAGAGTTCGGCGGACTATCGCAACCAAATGGCTCAGGTAAAAGCTTTCAACCGAAGCTCGAAAACCCATTTGAGAGGGCTTTCCCTGATGCCGGTCAAGTTCGGAGTTTCCTTCGGGCAGAAACATATGAATCAGGGCAGCGCGCTCGTCAATCTGTACCAGGATGGCACTGTCCAAGTGTCTACCGGTGCAACCGAAATGGGACAGGGCGTAAACTCAAACATCAGACAATTGGTCGCCAACGAGTTCGACATACCGGCCGAATCGGTATTGGTCATGCCCACTTCGACCGAAAAGAACAACAACTCCTCTCCTACCGCCGCTTCCAGCGCAACCGACTTAAACGGACAAGCAGCAGTCAACGCATGCGAACAAATCCGCGCTCGGTTGGCAGTTTCAGCTGCAAACTACTTCGCTTCGATAAATCCGGCTCAGCCTGCCGACATACAATCCGTCGTCTTTGAAAACGGTCAGGTTTTCGATCGTCGGAATCCGAACCAGAAGCTTTCTTTCGCCAAGCTCGTGCAGCGCGCTTATCTGGACAAAGTAAGCCTGGGAGAGCGCGGCTTTCACGCGCATCAAGGATTGCACTTCGATTGGGAATGCGGACCGCACAAGACAGGCAGCGGTGTCCCATATCTCTATTTCACATTTGGCTGCGCCGTTGCTTCAGTCCTGATCGACCGATTTACAGGCGACCTTAAAATCGAGCGAGTGGACCTGCTGATGGACATAGGTAACTCAATCAACCCGGGAGTCAGTCGAGGTCAGATCGCCGGAGCCTTTATCCAGGGGATGGGTTGGGTCACTACCGAAGAGCTCAAGTACTCAAATAAAGGAGCTCTGTTGTCTCACTCGCCTACGACTTACAAGATCCCCAACATTCAGGACTTGCCCGGAATTTTCAACATCGACTGGATTGAAAACACGGAAAATACCGTAAACGTAAGAGGCACCAAAGCAGTTGGTGAACCGCCCTTCGTACTTGGAACAGCCGTCTGGACGGCAGTCAAACATGCGCTCTCTTTCGTCTCGAATGGCAAGTTGCCCAGACTAAGGCTGCCGGCTACAAACGAGGAGATACTGACCAGGTTGACTCAATATGCAATGTTGCCTGCCGACGCCGAAGTGCAGTTAAGGCAACCGGCGCTGCTTCCTTAAGCACTTACCATGACTTTTATCGACAAGCTAAACGAGCTATATCAATCAGGACTGCCATTTGTTGCAGTAACAGTAGTCGATGTGATCGGCAGCGCTCCCCAAAATCGCGGGGCGAAGATGTTGGTGACGGCAGACGGACTTCATTTCGGCACAGTCGGTGGAGGCAAGCTCGAGAAGAAAGCAATTGAAGAAGCGCTTAAATTACTGGGAAACAGAACCGCAGATCAAAACGTGCACTTCGTGCAATGGAGTCTGACCAGAGACGTAGGGATGACCTGCGGCGGCGGAGTCAAATTGTTCTTCGAGACATATCGAGTCAACACATGGAGAATAGTCGTCTTCGGAGCCGGACATGTTTCCAACGCGCTGGTTTCGCTCCTTAGCAATCTCGATTGCCAGATTCTCTGCATCGACCCACGCCAGGAATGGCTGAACAAACTTCCGGAGTCCCCCAAACTGACGCGAGTTTGTTCTGCCGATATGCCGGGTGAAGTGAGTAAGTTAGACGAAAACTCCTTTGTTATCTTGATGACAATGGGGCACACAACGGACAAACCCATTTTGCTGGAAATCCTGAAGACCAGAAAGTTCCCCTACGTAGGGGTCATCGGCAGTCGAGCCAAGGCGGTTCGTCTCAAGAAAGACGTTGCAGAGGCCGGGCTGCCTGAAAGTCTGTTATCGACCTACCGTTGCCCAATCGGACTGTCAATCGGCTCCAATCATCCCTGGGAGATAGCAGTAAGCGTAGTTGCCCAGCTGATAGAAGAACGCGATAAGGGAGCCGACCAGCTGTCCCAGAAGGAAGCTTGAGCTCGCATAGGAGCAATCCTCAGCGACTTTCACGACTTTTTCACGAAACATAAATAGACTTCAGATCTAAGCGCGGCTGGAGCACTCTTACTATTCAAGGCTGGATAGATGACTGAAGCGATAAACCAGGCTCAATTACCTTGTAATTCTGAGATAAATAGCTTCTTGATCGGCTACAACGGCATCGGCGTAGACCAGATTGACTTCAGGCCTGTGCCGGAATCGTTGCTAAAGCAGTTCACGACATTTGCACCGGAATGGTTGAATCAACGTTCCGAGCCAGCGCTGTTTGCGCCGGAATCGGCAAGAAGCACTTCGTCAGGCAATGCCTCGTCCGAGTCAGCAAGTGAAATCGCCGAATTGGGAGACATGATTGCTGAATCGAGCGACTCTGAATCGGAGACCACCGCTGCTGAGCCAGCCGAGCCGAACCTCAGCGATCTTGCTTCGGCCCTGGCGACCACCGACGAATCAACTGCCGCACCAGCAGACAAGGCACCCAAGCGCAGCGACGTCACATTCACCGAAGTAATGACAGCCGAGCGAAAGAGGATCACTAGCGAGATAGAAGGACTACCTTCGGTCGACCTGATCTAACTAGGCACGCTTGATCACGGGCACTTGGTGTTTGCAATCTACGACGCTCGCGCCTATTGAGCGACAGCTCCGCTTCCTGCACCCAGGCTACGCTTGTCTGTGCCGGGACGGTCGGCAGCAGTGCCTCGCCGGCTCAAGCTGAGTTTGTAGGCTCCGCTGGTTCTCGACATATGCGACACTACTGCCGCCGTCTTCAGCATCTGCTTAGCGGCATGCCTTTGGCTGGCTTGCGGCGAATGAAGCATCTGCTTCAAAAGCTCGACATTGCTTAGTGCGCTGACAATCGACATTTCCGAAGTGTAGGCCGTAATGCCGGCGCCAAGATCTCTCTGCCGCAGGTTGCGATAACCGATGGTGTAAGCCGGATTCACTGCATCGAATTCACTCCTGCTGTCCCTGGTCAAAACAATCTGGTGACCCGGAGCGAGCTCAATAGTCTTGTTATTGGCGACTATTTTTACGTCTCCGCCATGACTGTCAGAGAGATCGCAGATCGCCACATCGTTGCCGGTTTCCATAATCCATACATGAGCTCCGGGCGAGATGTAGGCTACACACTCATGAGTCTTGACTCTTATCTCGTTCTTCCGCGGCGAGAAGAGCACATTGCCCTTATCTAGGTCGAACGTGTTGCCTCCGGTAGCTTTACCAACAACAATGCCCTTTCCTGCTAGCTTACGCTTGTTGTCGGCGCTGAGAGTATCGTCGAAACTGGATGCTTCGAAGATTGCGCCATTGTCACTTTGTCCCTGCTCATCTTTTGAAACGCCAGCCAACAGTACATTGTCATCATCCTCTTCTTCTTCGCGTTGAGAATCTTGCCCATCGCGCAGACCGAACGGAGTCATATCGACGGCGCATCTTGCGCCGAACTGATTGACATTGCTGAAATCGGCCAGTCTGTTTGTAGCCTGCAAGCCAACCGCCGGTCCAATTATCTGTCCATCCAGGATGAATCCACGCACATTGATTGGATTAGCGAGCGAGACGAACGGGCTGTTGATTATCACCGTTCCACCACGCCCCCACAAGCTGCTGAAGTTGATAAAGCCGGAGGCGAAGAACATTGGGGAGTTGACCACCAACAGCCCGCCGTTGCCAAACTCAGCCGTACCAAAGATGGAGCCGACAGAGATAATGCCGCTGCTGGTCAGGAACACACTGCCGCCGTTACCAAAAGGCGGATCACTTACATCGATCAGTGAGGCTGAGATTCCACCACCGCCATTTATAGAAACGGTACCACCGCCGCCACCGCCGTTGGCGAGCGCGCTGCCAATCACCACTCCGCCGGGAGCGTTCAAGGTAATCGCGCCGCCTGCACCGCCGCTCGTTGCGTTCGCCGTACCGATATTCAAGTTGCTGCCATTGGCTGAGATGTTGCCGCCAGCCGCAGAACCGCTAGCAGTAATGGTGCCAAGATTCATATTGCCGCCGGCAAAACTGATGCCGCCGCCGACCCCGCCACTGGCGCTCGTATTGGTGACGTTGATGCTGTTGCCGAGCACAGCAATAGTTCCTCCGATGCCGCCATCCGCAAGCAGATTGCCGACGAAGACACCGCTATTGCCTGTAATGGCCAGCTTGCCGCCCTGGTTCGCTCCATTAGCTTTCACAGTGCCACCGACAACGCCTCCGCTGTTCAACAGCGTAACTGCACCGCCTTGCGAAGTGCCATCGGCTGAAATTGAGTTGAAGCTTATTACGCCACCTTCCGAGGCAAGGAAGACAGCCCCGCCATTGGCACCGCCGGTACCGTCGGCCGTAATGTTAGAGACCAGGATCGAGTTAGCGCTGATGAAGACCGAGCCGCCCGTATTGCCAGGTCCGCCGCCGTTGGCAAAGATATTGGGCGCGTTAAAGCTGCCGCCGGTGATTATGAAACTCACCGCACCACCATTACCTGCTGCTTTGGAAGAATTGATGTTGCTTACCACAGTGAGGTCGCCAAAGCCTGTGTAATGCAAACTGCCTGACCGCGGAACATTTAACTTGGTCGAAGTTTTGCTGTCAAGATAGATATTGCCATCAGTCGCAACCGTTATTTCGGGCGAGGAGACATGCATGTAATTCAGCTCCAAACCAATGTCGCCGTTGTCCGAAGTAATCACCACTTCCGGAGCTGACATCACAATATCTCTAAACAGCTGCGTAACTGAGCCAATAGTTGTAGTCAGATGAACCGATTCCCGCCCGGTCACATCTCCGGCCATTCCAATTGCTCCACCGGTTGCCGTCATGGAGACGTTGTCGGCCGTGACCCGGCCTAAGGCAAAAATGTTGCCTTGAACATCAACCGTAGCGTCATCACCGGCTTCCAGATTGATGATTGCAAGCGTTCCGTTGTTCGTGAAACTCAAGTTCTTACCCACGGAAGCAAGAAGTACGCCGGCTCGGTCGTTGTTGACAGTAGCGTCACCAAGAGTGTTCAGCGTGATCACGGAAGAATTCGTATGAATCTGTCCGATCCCGGCGATGCCGGAAGACATCGACAAGATAGTAGCCGAGAGAAGCTTGGTGTCTGCTTGCGTGATGCCGCCTGTTCCACTGGCATTGAGGATCGCCGTGTTGCCTACGGTTACGTTGGCATTGAGCGCGATGTTGCCGTTGGAGAAGGTGCCGAACACGAGATTTTTGGAAGCAGTTAGATCGCCAATTACATTGATCTGTCCATCTTCCAACAGGGCAAGCGTCGTGCCGCTCCAAGATTTGACGTTCAGAGAGCCGGTCGAATTGGAGTTGAAGATATAGACACTGCCAGTGGTGACGAAGGTCAAGTCCACGGCATCCGTAATCATGAACTGCGGCTGAGACCCGATGTCTCCTGACCCCGTGCTCATTGTCAGCACAGGAGACGAAACCCAGACACCGTTATTCTTTTGAGAGATATTGCCGGTACCGGAGGCCAGCAACGACAGACTACTGGTGCCGGTAATGTTGTCACCAAGAGTGATGCTGCCGTTCGTTCCGGTCGTCTGCAACTTAACATCGGTTCCCATAACTTGCCCAAGCGTGCTGATATTGCCGCCTGACTTGGCTGTCAAAGCTGCTTCACTGTCCATTGCCGCGATAATCAAATCACCGCTGGTTGTGAAGTCACCGCTGCCAACATTGCCTGCCAAGCCGAGTACCTGGGAGACGTTGTTGACAGCAGCCGCTCCTGATGTTGTGACCACCAAGGAAGTGCTCGCCAAATGCTTGAGGTCAATCCCACCGGAACCAGCGAAGACTACCGTAAATGGTGAAGTTAACGTGCTGGCGCTATCTTGTGCGACTCCACCCGTGCCTCCGGATACCAGCACTGTAGACTTGCCGGCCGTTACGTTGGCGTTCAGGTTGATGAAGCCGTTGTTGGATGTAGCCAATGCAATGTTGTCAGTCGCATTGAGAGCGCCGTTTACATTGATCACCCCATTTTCAACAAACTGCAACGTATGACCGGACC
>CAZSNX010000132.1:0-2220 GCA_964607945.1 uncultured Candidatus Obscuribacterales bacterium | reverse complement strand
AATCAATCGAGCCCTGCTGATTGCCGGTGCCATTGTTGTTGTATATGAACACGCTGCCGGAGCTGACAAAATCAATAGTGGAGGCAGTCGTATTTAGGAATACGTCATTGGCTCCGATATTGCCTCCGGCTGTCTTCAAAGTCAAATTCGGAGACTCAATCTTATCGCCGGCCCGCATCTGCATGATAGCGCCAGTGCCAGTCGTCGTAAGCGAAACGGAATCTTCACCCTTGAGAGTACCAAAAACGATAATGCTGCCGTTATTGGTGGTATCCATCGTCACCGCCCTCTTGCTGGAGGTGTCGGCAGCAACAATGTTGCCGTCGGCATGCACTGTGATTGCACCCTGCGAAACCAATCCCGCAAGCGCCACATTATTTTGATTGGTCAGATTCAAGCTGCCAACCGCACCAGTCACAATCGCTCCGGAGACATTTACCATGTTGACATCACCGGTTGTAAGCAATCCGATGAACTGCGCATTGGTGTTTCCGAGGTCGATACCGTTGTCGCCGGCGCTGGCAATCAAGACCGGTGAATATACCAAACCGTCTGACTGCTTGACACCGCCGGTGCCAGCCAGAACTACCATCGTGCCGGCGATGACATGATCCTCCAGGAAGAGCACTCCATTGTCCGTAGTCGTCAGCGAAATCAAGCCGGGAGCCAGCAATTGACCTGTAATATGCAAGTCGCCTTTTGAGGTGAACGAAAGCGAGCTGCCGGTCCAGGCTTTCAAGTCAATCGTCCCATTGGAATTCGCGTTGTAGATTGTAACGGCCCCGGCAGTAGTGAAAGTAATGTCCGTCGCGTTCGTGTTGAGCGCGACTCCCGGTGCGCCAATATTGCCTGTTCCAGTGCTTACAACCAAGGTTGGAGCCGAGACCAATACGTTAGTTGAGAGCTGCACTACCGAGCCGGTTCCATTACCGGTAAGCGTCGCCGTATTGGTGGCGCTCACATTCGCATTTAAGAAGATACTGCTATTAGTGCCTGCCGTAAGTTGCAAGTTAGTCGAGCTGATTGCTCCATTTACAAGGATGCTTCCGGCGGAGCTGACTGTAAAATTCTGACCGCTCGAAGTGTCGCCGAACACTACCGATCGCGTAACCGGATCAAGCGCTCCACCAAGCACTACAAGAGAGCTTGCGTGTACGTTGACATTACCACCGGCATTCGCCACCAAAAGAGTAGCGCTGGTGGTTGTGACATCGACATTGCCAGCCGCCTGCAGTTTCAGAGCAGTTGTGTTTAAATTGCCGGACGAAACATTTCCAGCGGTGGATCGCAAACTGATCGATGCCGCATTGATCTTAGCTAAGCCGGTTGCAGCATCGCTTACCGACTCAGTCTGAGTTAATCCGATATGCCCTGCTGTTAGGTCGGCTAAAATACTGATCGAACTTCCATTCAACTGACCGTTGCCAACGCTCAAAGGTCCGAAGACCGTTATCTTGTTGGAACTGGTAAGTACCAGTGTAGAAGCGATTGAAGTTCCCAGCCTGACCGAGCCGGTGTTATTTATGTAGGCCGCATTGGGAGTTAGCACTGAAAGGTTCTGGACACTCATCTGCAATGCGCTGGCAGCGCTGCCGATGCTTCCATTGGTGGACATCAAAAATCCGTTTGTGCTGGAGATGGTGCCGGTGCTTATGTTGCCGGTGGCAATGATCATCGTGCTGCCGGTCATTGCACTGGTCAAGCCGGTTCCGCTCGCAGTTGTAATTGCTCCGGTAGTCACGCTGCCGGTTGAATAACCGGAGTGCGTTTCGAGAAAAACAAGCTGCCCGTTAGTCGTCAGTGAGACATTCGGTACATTGATGTCACCACCGCTACTGGTCCCGCCACCGAGAATCAGCCAAGGGCTATTATTGAGACCATAAGTTAAAGTCGCCGCTTGATCGCCGGCTGCCAATATCACGCTGCCGCCGGCACCTCTGCTGCTGCTGGTGTTTATGCTTGCGCCAGCCGGAGCTGAACTGGCAATAATATTGCCGGTCGCAAGACCGATGAAGTCCACTCCGTTTGTTTTAAACGTCCCATCAGGACCAGAGAATAGATTCACATGGCTGCTGCCGATGTCGCTCAAGTCCAGCGTTCCCGCCTTATTCTGAGCGATGACTACCGGTGTGGTGGCAACAATCTTGCCGTTGTGTCCATTGCCGTCACCGATTGTCAATCCAAGCGTCGAGCCAGGCCAAATAGTAGGCGCAGGCACTA
>CAZSNX010000131.1:7108-9630 GCA_964607945.1 uncultured Candidatus Obscuribacterales bacterium | reverse complement strand
GAGGGCGTCTTGGGTGTCTGCTTCGGCATATCTATATAGTGAGAGCGGATAATCTGTCGTACTGATCGTCATTTTTAGGATAGTGGGCCTGTTTGCGATTGTGCCCAAAAGTGAGTGCAAGTTAATCAGGTTTTGGAGAACAAAGTCGATCGGCTAGCGTCACAAAGAGTATTCGGAAATGCCTAGTGGTCGATCCGAATAGCGATGCATCGAAAGTGTTCATCTGGCGGAAAACGATAACAGCTCAACTGGAATGCGAGGAGATTCACCATGAGATCTACAGGATTGGCAGCTGCCTTTGCGGTCATCGCCACGGCTCTGATAGGCGTAGCGGTTCCGGCTAACGCAGGACCCAACTGGAACGGGCCTGGGTTTGGAAACGGCAATGGATATGGGTACGGAACTGGGTATGGACACGGCAACGGGTATGGCAATGGCCATGGAGCCAGCTATGGAAGCGGGTTTGGCAACAGCTGCGACAACCAAAGTGGCTGGCGAAATGGCAACGGCAACGGCTATGGACGCAGGCGAAATCAGACTCTGGCCTCCTATGGCAACAGTTTCGGTAATTTCGGCAATCTCGGCTTGGGATTGGGAGACAGACCGGATCTCGAACGCAGCGCTCGTTTGTCCGATGAGATTTCACGAATTCAACAAAGACTGAACTCCGGCAATCTCTCCAGTCGTCAACGGAACTCCTTGCAGAACAGGCTATCTTCGCTGCAGTCGCAACAGACTTCATTGAACACTGCACTGACTTCAAGAATTGGCGATCGTCGCAATCAAATACAACAACTTCTGAACTCAGGTAATTTGAACAACAATCAGAGATCGTACTTGCAGGATCGCTTGAATCTGCTGCAAGACCAGCAAAATGCTATCAATGCAAACAATCCCGGTTTGTGGAACGGAATCAAGAATTGGTTCAGAGGCTATTAGTTTGTTCGAGGTTGCCGGTGGCAATGCTCTCTTCAAGCTCTGAAGCTGTTAAGTAAATGCTTTCCCCACCACCCAGTAGGTCGACGGTTGCTTGAGCCGTCGACCTATTGCGGTAGTTCGCTGTGATAATTTCGGATGCTGTTTTTGTGCGACATTATCGCTGGGTAAGCGGCGGACTACAGTCCGGTTTAATGCATTTTGGGCCGTGCCGGATCAATCTGGTCATGTTGTGTTGGAGTGGTGAAACCCCCAGTCCGAACAGCTCGGGACGGCGCGCTTGCGGCAATTGAGCAAGCGGATTTCTTGTGACTGATCGATGTAACCCAGTTCAAATGTGCGTTACCAGCGGAGCATGGAGCTGCGACATGCCTTGGGACCCCTGCCTCGAACCAACATGCGACGTTTGGATATTGCGAGATGACTTTGATAACTAGATGGATGTCTCTGTCTCAATTCGTTCTTTGTTGAGGAAGCAAAGCCAAGCCTTCAAGAACACAAGAAATCTAGCTGCTACCTAATTGGCGCCCGGCCGATAGGTTATGTTCGCTCATTTGAAAGGAGTCCCAAATGTCTAGTTTAAGAGCTGAATCACAGGCGTTAGAAGAGCGTTTGGAGAAGATTCGCGACTCGCTGGAAGAGATTCAGGCGAAGTGTGTCATCAAACGAGCATCAGTCAATCAGTTGGCGGCCAGCAAAGCGCTTGTCGCTCTAGTGCTTTCACAGCAGGCCGATGCGATGCTGCGGCGAGCCGAGCAGACGATTGTGTATTGCACAACGTCGGATAACTACGAAAGAGATTTGGACGAGAAGTTGGATACGCCCGTATTCAATGTGCTCGATCTGCTAAAAGGCGACCTCGGACTGGAGACGTTCAACGACCAGCCGGCTTGGTTGAGCATTACGAAAAACCTGGTGCAGGTTCTCGACGTGATGGTGTCTCAATGCTATCGGGAGCTGGAGGCAGTCGCGCAGCTGAATGCGTGAACAACGCGAAAGGAGCGAAAAATGTCTCACTTGAAAGACTTCATCGGATTCCTGATTGACTGGATGTTGGCTCTGTTGCCGGCGTGCTTGCTTGGCTGTTTGGGAGGAGCTTTGCTTGCTTGCGTCGGCAATGCTCTGACTGTTCTGCATGTGATCGCGCTCGGAATCGGGCTCTCCGTCGTGGGCAGCATGCTGGCGATCCTGGCTGGATTGTGGGTGAGCCGTGACGGCAAGAGTTATCTCGGCCGAACTGAGTGGGTGGTCGCTGTTTACCTGGTGGCGCTGGTAGCTTCCGGCTATCTGTGCATGTGAATGCAGTTTGAACCTGCAATCAGACTGGTGTCTGAGCGGAATTTTTGAAATGAAGAATCGGAGGCTGGCATGTTCTTCCTCGTTTTGGGATTAGTCTGCGGAGCTGTCGGAGCGCATCAAGTACTTTTCGGTCGTGATTATGCCGATAAGCAGACGGGACTCATCTGCGTGCTATTGGGAGCAGTTTGTCTGGCTGGCTGGTGGTGCAGCTAACGGAGGGGGTCTCTCTCTCTCTCTCTCTCTCTCTCTCGGTGATGCTCAGATCGCTAGCTCTGCCAGCACAGATC
>CAZSNX010000131.1:0-7098 GCA_964607945.1 uncultured Candidatus Obscuribacterales bacterium | reverse complement strand
AGTTGGCAGCGCTACATCCGAATCGGAATGCTGGCTGCGCGCACTTCTATACCGATAGGATAGACTGCGGAGTGTTCTTGTGCGGTCTGTCAAAAATTATAAACAAATTGAAAAGAGACACACCGGTTTTTGTTAGGCTGCAATGTACTTGTTCAATTCAATTTCGCCTTGGGAGTTCCAGAAGCAGTAAGATAGCCATTGACCGCACCATTCACTTGCGTCCGGAAACCGTTTATTGTTTCCAGTCGCAGGCTCTGCCAAAGCTCTCTAGCTAAAGTGCTCGATCACGACCATTGTGTCGGTTCGACCAACTGTAGCTCCCGCGTTTCCGCTCAATTGGTTTCAAGCTCAGAAGCAGTTGCTGGGATGTTACAGCGACGCACTCGAGCAGCAGTTCAGCAGTGGCTTAATCTTGCCACTGGGGAGTATCAATCGTGACGACGCAAGTTACAAAGGAATTGGTCCAGGTTTCGGTCAACAAGCTCTACCTCTCTCTTTGCGGGGTGCTTCACGACCTCTGCTTTGGGCAGACTACGTTGGATCAACTGCGCTCCAGCTTGATCTGCTCGTCCGTCGGCGAGTACGGTCTTGTGTCGGAGTTGAAAGGGCATTGGCCGGCTGTTGCAATCCAGGCGATGTGCAAAGCTCGCGATGACGGGCGCCTGCTCTTCGATTCGGTCGGCGGGTCGATCTCTTTCGAGGACGTCAGCCAGTTCTTGGGCAAGTGGAGATTGCCACCAATCTCGGGATCCCACAACGACACTTGTCTCCTGGACAACATTCCGATGCTTGTTGGCGTCCCGTCGCCAGCGCAGTTTCCGATTCCGATCGTCTGGGCGGCCTGTCCGTATCCGCCGAAGAAGCCCGCTGCCCGACCGGCTCCGCAAGAAGAACCGGAAGATGACATGGCTAGTGGCGGCTGGAAGGACTCTCAGGGCGAGGACGAGGAGGAAGGTAACGATCAGTAGTGACTGAGACCGAAGTTGTAGCGGTCCAGACATGACAGTAAAGACCGAGAAGGGCCAGGGCTCTTCTCGGTCTTGCCGCAAGTGGTTCCTCGAGCTCTGCCAAATCGATTTTTTGTGATAAATACACTATAAAGGATAGTGTAACGACTCTCTTTACTGGCGGGAACGAATCGGTAAGTCAAAAATCAGAAATATTGACAATGAAAATTGCAATCTAGGAGCTAACTAAGCTATCGAGTGCATTTTCTACGAGACGAAAGGGTCGAGACTTTGCCGAACAACATGTGTTGTTCGGCAAAGTTGTTTGCAGAAATTGAGGTCTTTCGCTGAAACCAAGCAATCGAAAACGACTCAGTAACAGCAGTGCCCACACAATTTAAGCGGCTTAGTGCTGCGAGGTTGCAGATCTGCAATAGAGGATTGAACTGTCAAGAGCAGTCTCTGGCACTACTTTTCGGTCTTCTTATGCGGCTGCTGCCAAGCCGTGCAGATTAATGTTTGAAGACGGCTATGAATTATGGGGAATAATAGAAAAGCCAGAAGGGGTCTCATTTTTTTGCACGATCAGACCCGGGGGATGAATCCGTGCCGCCAGGACCAGAGTCGAATCAACCGACAGAATCCTCAAGCGCTCCAGAGCGTACCGAGCAGACCGATAAAGTCGGGAGTGGCGACAAGGGTGGCGCGCGAGAAGATGCTGCCAGCCAAGTCGGCTCTCTCAATTCTCAGATGCGAGAAGAAAAAAGAGCTTGGGAGGATGCAAATCGTCCGCCAAGCGATCTGACGCGAGGACGCAAGTATCCGTCGACAAAAGCACTGCTCGACCAGTTGGGAGAGAGCTTCAGCCAGAAGGATGGCACGCACCCAGGCAAAGATCTTGCGGCGGAAGCTGGAAAGAAAACCAGTCTAGATGCGGGGGAAGCCAAGGACTCGAAAGCAGAAAGAGCGGAGAACAAGACCGATGCGAATGTGAAGGCGGCGGCCGACGGCATTGCACCAAACCCGGAGCTTGACCGGCAGATAAACCAGGTGGGCAAACATCTCAAGGAGTTGGCAAACTACGTTTCACCCGATGTTCAAAACTCGGTTCGGGAGTTTGCCAACGGGCTGACTGAGTTCATGAAGTCATTTCCGCCTTCCAGTGCGGTTAGCCTCGATCGTGACCCCCAAACCGGCGATTCCAGAGTGACGGTCTTATCCGACCATGGTGCCAAATTGTCGCTGCCCGATGGTAAGGGCAACCTGGATATAGCTGAGAGTTTGTCTTTCAACATTGGATTCGATAAAGACGGTCCTAAGTTAACCAATATTGATGGTCTAAATGCATACGTAAAGGCGTTAGGTGGTCTGCCAGTAGCGATTAAGGAGGCCGGTCCTTCCATTGAGGACAATCAATTCGGAATTAAGGTGAAGGAGGCTGGTCCTCTTGGCTTGGAGCATACGCAGTTTGTACCACTCGCCAAAATGGGAGGCTCGAGTGAGGCGAAGGCTTCACTGGACACTCAGTCCGAATATTCCAGAGAAAAGCAAGCAGCACCCGAACCCTCTGTGCAAGAGCTGATTGAAGGGTTGCTCGACGCAAATAGAGGAAATGAGGAGAGTCCGACGCTCAGCGTGGTTACGGCAGGCGAGCGAGAAGTCACCGAAGGCACCGACACCGAAGCCGGGAAGAGCCCCAAGCTGGAAGCACCGCCCAAAGCCCCGGACACAACACCGGAGAAAGACAAAGGAACAGTCGACAAAATCAAAATGCCCGATGGAAGCGAGCGCTCCTTCGAACATTCTCCTGATGGCAAGGTCACGAAGATAACCGAATCGGGCGGTTTGGTCTGGAGCTCAAAGGACGGGGAGACCTTCACCCAGAAGGGCACCGGAGACACCATCAAGGGGAAGCTTAGCATCGAGCCGGACGGTACGTACAAGATAACTAACGAAAAAGGTGTCGAGTACTCACGAAACAGTGACGGCACCACCACCATCTCCGACCAGACCGGTCAATTGAAAGTGAATCTGGATGGCTCACGCGTGCTTACGGATACCAAAGGTAATGTCACTGCCACCATGGATGTAGCTGGGCAGCAACGAACAATAGAGCGTGCCGAAAATGGCGAGATCACAAAACTTACCGAGCCTGACAAAACACAATGGGTCAGGGGTGAAAACAACCAGTGGAAAAACGCACGAACCGGCGAAGCTCTCGACGCAGAACTCACTGTAGATAAAAACGGCGACTTTAGCTTCAAGCGGCCTGATGGCAGGCAAACGACTCAGCATTTGGATGGATCGAGCGTAGCTACAGATGCTCAGGGTCGTGTTTCCGCTGTTCTTGGACCGGACGGCAAGGTAACCGAGTTTGAGCATGACGACAAGAACAACCTAGTCCGGATGAAAAACCCGGATGGAACAGCGTGGCAAAAGCAAGGTGATCACTGGCAGAAAGAAGGCAGTACTGAAACCTGGAAAGGGGAGCGCACTGTAGCCAAAGACGGCACTATTCATCAGAAGTCCGAAAGCGGCGAAACAGTAAGAAGAACCGACGGTTGGGAGGAGAGACGGGACAGCAAAGGCGACCTTCAGTCTATCGAGCGCGACAATCCTAATGGCTCTCATGTCACAAAAGACGCTCAGGGACACCTCGCTGAGGTGCGCGACAAGAACGGCAACTCATTCAAGGTCGAGTACAACAAGGATGGGCAACCGACATCGTACGAGGCTCCATCTGGAGCGAGCTGGAAGTCCGAGGATGGACTTCATTGGGCCAAGCAAGGCGCGAGTCCACCAGAAAATTGGACTGGTAGGGTGCTTGCCGACGAGAATGGAAACTTCCGTGAGATATCTCAAGCCGGCACCGAGCGCGTTCATAGAGGCGACGGCTCTTACATCTCCGCTACAAACGGAAAGATAACTGAGACAGTGAGCTCCAGCGGACAAGTCCACAAATACGGATACGACGAGAAGGGCAATCTGAACTCGGTGCAATATCCCAACTCCAATCCCCCTGGTTCTGCCTGGAATACCGAAGACGGAAAGAACTGGAACAAGGTCGATCAAGATGGAAACAAGGTCGGCGAGCCCTGGCAAGGCTCAATAAAGTTGAGAGCCGATGGAACTCGCGCTGAGTTCAATGAGAAGACTGGCAATACAACCATCTCCCGAACCGACGGCAGCACGGTGGTTCGTGACAGCGAAGGCAAACTATTAAAAGGAACCACAGCCGAGGGCGCGGTCTTCGATTCCAAAGTCGGATTGACAGAAACAAAAGGCAAAGACGGTTCCCATGTAATGACCGATTCTCAGGGGCATGTCACCAAAGTAGTGGGAGCCGACGGCAAAACACGCGAATACGGATACGACCAAAATGGAAAGCTTAATCACGTAGTCGACTCAAGCGGCGACTGGCGCACCAAAAACGGTGTCAACTGGGTCAAGGATAACGGCAAAGACACACCTCCAACCACCTTTAAGGGCACAATTGAAGTGCAGCCCGACGGGACCCAGAAAGAAAGATCTGCGGAAACCGGAGCTGAGACTTATAAGAAGACAGACGGTAAGACAGTCACTGTCGAAAACGGTACCACGAGAGTTGCCGACAAAGACGGGCACATCCTGGAGACAGTTGATAAGAACGGCAATAAGAGGCAGTTTGAATACAACTCAGAAGGAAAGCTCAGCAAGACAGTTGAAGGCAATACAGTCTGGACTTCAGCTAACGGCGTGGACTGGACCAACCAGGAGGGCGCCAAGCGGCAAGGTGTCTCTATAGTAAATCCGGATGGTTCCACTACCGACATCGACCTTAAGGGGCACCAGACTGTAAGAAAGCTGGATGGGACTGCTACCGAAAGCGAGCGCACGGATTTAGCCGAAAGCGCACAAGTTCTGAGAGATACGCTGGCTCTTAAGGGCGAGAAGTACAACTCCAAATGGAGCGAGTCCGATCGCATCGCGGAAATCAGGAAGCAGCTAGAAGGACGGACAGCTGCAGAGACTCAAGTTATCTCATCCATGTTCAAAGACAAATGGGGCGATAACAGCTCGATGGAGGATGTGTTCAAGAACAAACTGTCCGGAGCCAATGCCGATGAAGCTGTTAACCTGTTGAAGCGTGAAGATGGTCCTGACGGCAAAATAAAGGACGACAACGCCGGAAAGATTCACCAGGCAGTGATCGAGCGCGGTCAATGGGTGGATGGACGACGTGACGAGGCAATAGAGGAAGACGTCAGGAAACGCCTCTCTAACATGAACTCAAGCCAGATCGCGGATCTGAAAGAAAGATACGCTCGCAGATTTGGCGAAGACGGCGGTCCCGCTGGAAAGGATTTGGATAGCGCGCTTGCGAATATGGAGAAATCCGAGTTCACCAAGAAGTCCATGGAGGTCTATCTGAAGGGCAAGGATAGCCCGACTCGCGATGCCGACATGAAAGAACTCATGGATATTGCAGCAAAGGAAAAAAATCTCGATCACTTCAAGGAAGCTGCCGGACTGGCTTCCGAAAAGGCTCGACAGGACTTCGTGAACGATGACGGCAGTCGGAAAATTGTCGAGGCCTTCCGTTCAATAAATCCCTTGAGCAAACAGAATGACATCACTCATGCAGTAGAGTTTGTGAAGGACGGGAAGCTAAGCGAAGCCACCGTGATTCGCGACAGCACCGGTACCTTCAGCAACAAGGACAAAGACATCGAAGACGTTTTGGCAAAAATGCCGCAAGAGAGGAGAGAACTCTACATGCGCGGCAAATATCTCTCAGGTCACCAGGATGAAATAAAGACACCACAAGACAAGAACGCCGTCGGTTTCTACGACAACTTGCATGGAGCTATCAAAGACACGCATGCCTGGGGTAAGGAGTTTAAGGCAGCAGGTCTGGAAGACCAGGTGCGCTTTAAGGGCGGCTCCCTGATGAAGGACGTCTCCGCTCAGGGCGGTGTCCTGTGGGCGAGCAGCAATCAAGAAATACTCTCCGGAATAGAGAAGATGGATCGCGGGCAGTGGGAAAAGCTCACTACACAACCCGGGTACGCGGATGATCTTAAAAAATCCATGGGAGACGCTCTGGGCAGTGGAGAAAAATACAAGCGGGCCTCCGAGTTGATCGATCAAAAAATCAAAATGACCGATGATCTTCGCAACATGAGCGACTCCGATCTCAAGAAGCAGCCTCACTTTAACAAGCTCAAGGAAGAAGATTTCAACTCAGCTGTGAAGGGTCAAAAAGTCGCTCAACAACTGGAAGCAGAGAAAGATCCTACCAAGCGCAAAGAGCTGGAGAACACTCTTAAGCCAGAAGACAAAGCTAATCTGGAGAAATACCGCGATGCCAGCTATAACGCTGTTGCTGCGGGAGCACGACGTTCAGTCATTGATGCATTGAGCGACAATGTCGGAACGTTCAAGAACGACCGCCGGGCGATGTTAGATGCAATCGAGCACATGACGCCCGCTGAGCAAGAACGTTTTCGAAAGGACCAAACAGACCTCAAAAACAAAGTCAGAGAAGTTCTCGGCGCCGAAGGAAGTGCCGCTCACGATGCAGCGATGGGAATGCTCAAGAAAGTCGAGAAGGGCGAGCCGCCCACTATGGGCATCACCGAAAAGCTCAATGCCCTTGCCATGGATCGTTCAAACAAATCAGAAGTGATCAAAGAATTGCAAGGTGCCCTCAAGAACGATCCCAAGGCGCTGGAGAAACTGAAGAGCGATCCCGATTTCGATAAAGCCGTCCGGCGAGCAATCGGAGACAATGAGTATTTGAAGAACTACGACACTTTCGTAAAACCAATGATAGAAAAAGGCCGGCTGCCTGCCGAAGCCATGCTGAAGCTGCGCGAGCACTTCGATGAGAATGGGCAGCCGATGATCGACCGCAAATCATTAGCTAAAGACGTTCTCGCGCTTCCCCCGGATGCTCTGAAATCGATCAACAATCCCGTAAACAGCGCCGAAAAAGAGCTTCTGCTCATATCTCTCAATCCCGAAGACGCATAGTTGGCGAGAAATGCCATCGAGCAAGGCGGCTTGAAGCCAGAAGACAAGATGCGTGCATTTGTGCTTGGCTCGGGAAGCAGCAAAGAAGAGATGAAAGAAACCCTGGCTCACATGAAGATGGAAGACAGGCAGAAGC
>CAZSNX010000130.1:6275-9689 GCA_964607945.1 uncultured Candidatus Obscuribacterales bacterium | reverse complement strand
AAATATGTGGTGTCCTAGCAGCATGGTTAATGCTGTCCACATGTTCAATCATTCCAGGTGAAGCGAAGGGCTCGGCGCCGGCAAAGCCGAAAGAGTTTCCTAAGGTAATGACCGGCTTTGATACTCACATGAGTGTCCAGATCTTACGTTGCGTTCGAGCACATGTCGAAGGATTCGGACACAATCAGGTTGTGGTTTTGCAATATCGCCTCCGGAAGGAAGGTGCGAATCCACCAGGAGCTCCTCCGTATGAGAAGGACAAATGGTGGCCTTCAGACATCAAAGCCAGAGATCCGGCTCTTGGTCAAGCTTTCAAGCCCTGGGGACCGACTGAAGGAAATGAAACGTACTCGGCTGCTTGCTGGACCGATGAGTGGAAGACCGGACAAAACGGTGATGGATACGTCTGGCTGAATATTCCGGAGCGCGTCAAAGTGATTGATGTAATCTTTCCCTACACCATTCCACAACGGGTAGAGATTGAGCTGCCAAAGGCCTAGCCGAGAAGCACCCGGTGCGCTCGTCAAGATACTTTGCGGTCTTTCGGCGGCACAGATCTGATCGCGTGAATCAACTCAGCTAACTTCGCGCGCGCTATATCGCTGTGCACAACATCGCTCAAGCGCAACAGTGTCACGCCATGGTAGTAGCCATTTTGCTCCGGCAAATCGAGCAGTGACCGCATGCGCTCCCAAGCTTGAGGATTGCGCAGATTGCCGGCCAGCGCGTTTTCCGCCTTCATCCAAATATGCTGTCGCTCGGCCTCCTGTCCGACCATAACGGCCAGTGTCCGCGGCATCGCGCGGGCGATCGGACCGTCCTGACCGTCAGGCATTTCAATACACGTCATAGACGGCACCACTGCCGTTCCCAGTCCAGGTCGAATCGGCTGAAGGTCACGGAACATCGCAAGGAGATCACGATAACCGAAACCGTCCTCTGCGCGCGACCAATCACCACGGCTGGTGCGTATTAGCCCGGCGGTAACTTCGGCTAACCGATCCCCTAACAGTACTTTGTCGCCTAGCCACTCACCAATTCTCCAGTGCACCCCGGGAATTTTGGCGCCGAGATCAATTCCCGCAAACGGTGCGTCCGGAGCAGCAAATACTTTCAGGGCCGTGCTCATCATCAAATTGCCATGATCCAAAAGCGACTGACTGTACCAGTCCACGAAGTCTCTGCCGTACTGGGTTCCAAGATGATCGTTGCGGGCGAAGAAGCCGCGTGCGTCATCCGGTGGCGCAATATTGTCCAACTTAAGCAGTCCCCAGGCTTTCGCGGCACCACCGCTGCTACCATACTTGGTCAGAACATATTTCCGGAAGGACTCGCGCGCCAGCTCTGAATAACATTGCAAAGCACCGCCAGACGGATAGCCAGTGCCGTCATCATGAACGTTGTAAGAAGGATATCTGAGCTCTCCGGCCGGACCGAGGCTGATGTTAATTTCAGCGATATGAGGAGCAGCTGAAGAGAAATGCTCCTGAAAGTTCTTCATTACATTGATGTAGTGATCCAAAGCCAGCTCAGTCGCCCAAACAGAGATGTACTCCTTGCTGCTACGACCTTGTTCGCTGACATACTTCAGTCCATCAGGATTACCACCGGTCAGCTTGACCGCGAGGTCTTGCCACACCCACTCAGGCACGGGGACAGTAACATCGTCTCCAACATTGCCGTCACAGCGATGGAAGGAGAGAATCGGAGTCCATTTCAATCCGGCATTGATAATGCGATCGGCGATTTTTTCATAATAAGACCAATTGAACTCGCCCTTTTTCGGTTCAATAACACTCCACCAAACATCGGTAGAAATTGAGTCCAGTCCGAGCCTTTTGGCTTCAGCCAGATCTCGATCGAAGGCATCCCAGGCCGCTTTGGACTCCGGACTGGCCATTTGCTCCGGTTTGCCAACCAGCAGCGGAGCCATCGCACTGATAGTTGTGTTGCCACCATCAAGCCTGTATGGTGGCTTATATCCTTCATTTCTCCACTCGGTGACAGGATGCCAGCCAGAAGTCAGCCGTAACCTTTCTCCACTGCCGGTTTGAAGCCAAACCCTGCCATGCCCGTCAGCGAACACATGCTTTTGACGCTCTGTAGCTGAAAGATTCTCCGGAAAGCATGAAGCATAAAGATCTGCCCCTTGTGCTTCCGGCAGCATCTGCTTGTCGCCGATGCGAAATCGCTGCACGAACAGCTTTCGCAATGGTCCGAATTCCTCCAAGCCGGATTGATTTACCGAAAGTTCTCGGACGGTAAGCATGGCTCCATCGACCTTGTTAGCCTGGAATTTCTTGAGAACATCCTTGCCTTCACTGATGATGAAGTCTTTGACAAAAGATTGCACCGGCTTCTCAGGACAATACTCAGGTTTCACTTGCTCGATAGGCAGAGTTTCTTCTGAATTCGCCAGGCGCCGGAGATTTCCCAAACTATCGGCAAGACGATTCTTGATCTCATCGAAGCGTGAATCAGCATCCTTTCGTTCTGTTGAGCCACCGAATCGGGCATTGACGACAGGATTGCTGATTGACATTCCCAACTTGGCAGCTGCGGCATCTACGCCTGCCTGCAGAGAGCTCTTTTGAATGACCTTGAAAAGATCGAATTCTTCGCCGGCTTGCCTCTGTCTTACGACCTCGCCGGTGGCACCATTGACTGCGCCGAATGAGCCGCCCATAAACATTCCCGATAGCTGCGGACTGCGAGAGATCGCGCCCCGGGTCAATGAATTGCCGCAAGCAAACACACCTTCGCCGGCCGCAAACATTAGCCCATCAACCAGCCAAGCCTGCCGATCGAACAGCGCAGCGTTCAATCTTCCAAAGAGCTGCGTCGGGCTGGCAAGGGCATCTCTTTGAAAGACGCTCTCGGTGGTCCGGGAAGCCATGCCCATCAGCACCCCTTTCGACGCCACCAATTTGGTGCCGTGTCCGGCTGCTTCGAAGAGCGCTTTCATAGTCTCGCCTTTCAGACCGCCGAGCGTAAAATCAGCTGCCTGCAAAGGGAATTTTGTGTCGGGAGTGGCTTGAGAAAGTCCATAAACGAGGAAGGTGCCGAGCACACCTCGGCTGCCTTTCGTGAAGAGACAAGCGGTTTTCGCAAACTCGCAGGCATAATGGTCTACCTGCTCGCGCAATTTACTGTCTGAGACAACCAGAGAGGACACCAGGTCCACACCGCGCTCCAAATAACTCTTATGCCGTCTATGGGTAAGCGGATTACTCTCACGACCGTTTGCTTCCAAGCTCAAAGACGCATCCGCCGAACTTTCCTTCGGAGAATCGGCCCGCTTATCGAGTCTTGAATCACCCATGCAGCTCGCGTTCCTTGCCTGCACGACCGCTTTGCAAAGGTTACAATCTGAATATCATTAGCATCAATCGTAATTTCCCCATTCAATCCCTG
>CAZSNX010000130.1:0-6265 GCA_964607945.1 uncultured Candidatus Obscuribacterales bacterium | reverse complement strand
GATCGGGACGTACTATCCGCCCATTCAAGATGAGTAATTGATCATTTTTGACAGCGGAGAGAGCTCAATGGGAGGCGATTTCCGGCTGCTCATTTGAGTGCAGCACAACTCCGTGAACTCTGACTTGGATCGCACCTGAAGGGTTCGTGCCGCCAACCGGTATGCAACTCATGATCAACTGATCACCGGGAAGCAATCCTGTGTTCTGCCCGTGTCGAATGAATGCCTGAACTACAGCCGATCCAGGCAGCCCATCGACCACTCCTTCAGCGAACCCTTTCAGTCTGGGATGAACAGCCGCAGGGTCGGCTGGTCGATTAGACACGAAAGTGGGGCTGGCTGCACCAGCAACTCCTAACGCAACCGGTCTGACTACCAAAGACGCTGCTTTCAGCGGCCAAGTTGCCAGTCCGATCGCATTCTGTCCGACAATATTTCGAATGCGATCGCCGGTAGGCAATGCCGACTTTCCTCGCACCAACTGTCCTTCCGAGTTGACGGCAATCACTCTTACATCACCGGACGACAACGGAATGACCGACTTTTGCTTGGCCAGAGCTCCGTTGATTTGAAAGCGAGCACCATCTGGACAAATCACCTCATCAAAGACTATCTTGAGGCAGCCATCGCTATTGAATGGTCTATCCGTGCTGGCAATCGCGCGGGCGGTCGTTCGCTCAGAGCCGATTTCGCTTACTTTCCCCAACACAACCGACCCCGGCGGAGCATTGTAAGTCTCTGTCATTTGCAAAGATTCTTTCAGCGTGCCTGCGACCACTTGGCCGACTACAGCCGAATCACTATCGACTTTGGATTGAATAGCAATTTTGCAAAGAGAAGGGTCAACCAACATGGTGGCACCGACAGTGCCGGAAAAACACCAATCGAGGACAGATAGCTCAGCAGCAGCATGCGCCGCGTCGATTTGATGTGACAGACATCCCAGCAAGATCACACCATTTAGAATTCCACGAATTCCGGCACGGCAGGCGACCGATAATTGAAGCAAGGGAAGTCCTTTCTAGATTATTCAATAGTTTACCTTAAGGCAGTCGAGTGCACTTGCTCGGATTTTGGCTGTCTTAACTCTAGGGAAAACTCCAGTCCCGGCCAGAACTGCAAGTGGTAACTTGGCTTCAGAGACACCACACACTTGGAGAGTTGCCATGCGCGTTAAGGTGCCACTGGCGTGCGCAGCATTGCTTGCTGCCGCCATTACCACTGGTATCAATCTTTGGGAACACTCTGCACCGGCCGAAGCCGCCTCCAAAATCAAAGAAGTCGAAATTCCCTTAGATAGAGCTTTAGCTGTAAGCCTGCCAAGCTTATCCAGCACTGCTGGCACTTTCAGCACTCAAAGCGGTACCGGCGCTCCGGCAATGCAATCCTTTCATGGGAAGCAGAGTTCGGTAGCACCAATCAAGACAGTTCCGTTCAAAACCCCAAAGCTGGAAGGTTGGATAGTAAAGTTCACCGGCGACCGACCGATCGCCACTCCAGCCTACGCCGACGGCATGATTTTCGTCGGCGGCGGTTACGGTTCACATGAATTTTATGCTTTCGACGCCTTGACCGGCAAGCAAGTCTGGAAAGTGAACACCAGCGACGATGGACCAACCGCTGCCGTCGTCGAAAATGGCTATGTAGCTTTCAACACCGAGAGCTGCACGGTTTATGTTGTCGAAGAGCGCACCGGAAAAATTGTCTGGCAAGAGTGGCTTGGAGATCCACTAATGAGTCAACCGGCAATTGCAGCAGGCCGACTGTACATAGCATACCCGGGCGGGCAAAGAGGACACGGGGCAAGCGGACACAAACTGCTCTGCACCGACTTACGAACCGGACACCATCTCTGGGAGCAGCCAATTACAGCGGACATAATCACGGCACCAATTATTGAGGGCGGCCAGGTTTTTCTATCGTGCTTCGATGGGACTTCCTTCTGCTTGGACGCCACTACCGGCAAAGTAATCTGGAAGAAGATGAGCTCCGCTACCAGCGCGCCAACCGTCTCTAACGGTCAACTAATCGTCACCAGAAAACAGCAGAAATCCAAAGCTGATTTTGAAGGCATCGAGATTGCAGATTGCCGCACGGGCACTAAGGAGCAGCCCCAGATGCTGGCTTCTGCTCCAGCTCCATATTTCAAAGCGGGCTCCGGCGTTCTATTGCCCAAAGTATCGCAGAACAGCCTGGATTCCGCTGTAGGCTTCGCTGGTGGCGCTCCGCAAGCAGCAGGTATGGGAATGGCAGCTGACAATATCGGAGTTAGCACTGTTGCCGGAGGCTGGGCATACCAGGGTTCTCGCGCTCAAATACATGATGGACAGATTATCAACGCGCAAGGTGCACTACTTAACTGTTATAGCGCCGCCAGCGGAAAGGTTGCATGGCAAGCACGCGCAAAAGGCGCCAAGGTAAGGGCTGATTCGCAAACGTTCGCACCGCCCGCACTCGGCAAGCAAAACTTGTACTTGCTGAGCGCCGAGGGGCATGTCATCTCCGTAAACCAAAAGACAGGCAACATCAATTACATGTATTCATTGAATCAACCGATGGCGTTTCAACCAGCACTTGCGTTAGGAAACATCTACATCGGAACGAACAATGGCATGCTTATCTGCTTGAAAACAGGAGACAAAGACGCCGACGGCTGGACTGCCTGGGGCGGCAATGCGCAACACAACAAGAAGTAAGTCATGTCGGCGAGTCAAGAACTTCGATACTGCAAAACAAGATCAAGTACGTCTTGAGCGCACCCCCAACTCAAACTAAATCCGGCCCCGCCGTGGCCGTAGTTATGTACGACAGCACAGTTCGATGTGACGGATTCAAGCTCCAATCTGACTCGATTCCGTCCGGGTCGCAGGCCGACTCTGTCGGCCAGTATATTCGCACCAGCAATTGCCGGCGACAGGCGCTGGCAGCGCTCGAGAATCCCGACGGCAGTTTCTCGGTCGACTTCAAGATTCCAGTCGTTGTCTTGAGCGGTGCCGCCCAGTATGCAATCGGCAGACCGCGGCACAATATACGACAAGCCGCTCTCGTCAAGCATAATCACATCTTGCCTGGGAGCTTCGACACGCAAGACCTGGCCGCGAATCGGAAACATGCCGGTGTCGCCACACAGATGAAAGGCACCAAGACCGGTGCAATTTACTATCACTGCTCTGTCACGATAAACGGAGGAGAGTTCTGCCATTGGCTCATCCAGCTGCTCCACGACTCCACCGCCTGCGTGAAATCGCTCAAGCAGATACCGCAGATAAGCACCACTTTCGATCAGCGGCACATCGGTCACAAAGCCTGACCGCTTTTCCAATGGCAGCTCTTCGGGAGCGGCAGTCCGAAAGTTGCGCACCAGCTCTTTCCACCAAGGCTCTTCGAACGGTCCGTCAAACACCTCAATCAGCTTCTTGATGACGACACAAGACAGCTTGTTTGCGGACTCAAGATAGAAAGTGTCCAACGAGATCTTGCTCCAGCGCAAGACCAGCTGCTGGGGATAAGCTCTGTACGGATACCAGAACGCCGCGGCGATATCGGAAGTTGTGTCGGGAGGAAGGTCCTTGGCAATAATCTTGACCGGGAAATGCTCTAACAAACGGATTGCCGAGGTTAGTCCTGCAATACCGCATCCAACCACAGTTACATCCTTGACAGCTGGCATGACGCCCTCACCTTCCACCAATCGAATAAATCATTGTAGACAATACGAGCTGTGAACGTAAGCCGTTGCCAGCGGCAGCAGGAGTAAAACCGCCTTGGATACCGGCATACGAGCTAATGAGTGATCTTCCCATTGACTCTTAGATGTGATTGGCTTAACGTTTCAACCGGTGGAGCTGGACACCGATTTTTGACCGTAAATAGCCCAATTGGGCTGTACTGACTCGGTCAAGGAGCGATCATGACCAGCAGACAGAACTTACTAAAAATCATGGCTCATTGCCAATTCTCAGGTGGAGAAAGGCTGGAGCGAATTGCACTGGCAACAAAGGCGCCGTCCAAGGCGTTTGTTGCAAACGATTGGAATCGATTCGGGAATTGATTGGAAAGCCTAAGAGGGGTTCTTAAGATGTCAGATGGCGAACAAACAGCCAGCAAGCACGAGCACAAGGAAAAGGAAGCCTGTATGCATCAATGGTTCTGGCAGGACTTTAGCTTGCAACCGCCGGAACACCAGAACAGGCGAGAGCATTCCGATTGTACGGCTGCCACGCATTCCTTCTGGGACGGCTTCACTCACGCGGTGCAAGACTTAAGCAGAGTAGCCGGCGCAAGCGCCATCAGCCTTCATCAATGGTTCTGGAAAGATTTCGTTCTGTCGCCGCGCACGCAGGGAGCGCACCAACACAGCAGTCATCGCGATGGCGTCCAGTGGTGTTGGGAGCAATGCCTAGTTGCTCCGCAGGAGCCGATGCAGGACAGGATTGACTAAAGTCCGGATTTATCGCTAGCCGAATGACCCGGCGTGCCTGAATGGTCTGCGAAGGAAGAGGCAAAGAATTCGGCGATTCTGCTGTAGAGCTTTCGTTGATTCTTCGGCTTTCCGATGCCGTGCCCTTCATCCTTGAACGCCAGCACCGAATAGCCGATGTTCATGCCGTCCAACGCCCTTTTCACATCCAAGACGTTCTTGGGAGTTACATTGGGATCTTTCAATCCCTGCACTATCAGCAACTTTCCTTTGACTCCTGAGACAAAATTGATCGGTGAGCGCTCTTGATACCGCTCGGGAACCTGAGCGGGAGACCCGCCCATCATTTCCTCGCTGTAGGGGCGCAAATCCGGACGAGTAGTCTCATAATCTACTACCAGGTCGGTCATACCGCAAATTGGCGCAGCAGCAGCCACCATATCCGGTGAGAAATGAGTGATCGCCCACCAGGAGGAATAGCCACCATATGAAGTACCAGTTACGCCGACCTTTCCCGGTTTGGCAATACCGGCTGCAATCAATGATTTTATGCCGGTCAGTATATCCTGCTGCTCTTTGCCGCCCCAACCATCCTTCTTAATGGACTCTCTAAACTCCATGCCATAGCCGGTGCTGCCTCGATAATTAGGGTCTAGAACATTGAATCCTCGTTGCACGTAGTATTGAATCTCGATATCGAGAGAGTCCTCGCTGTGAGCAGTCGGACCACCGTGAATCACCACGATTGTTCCGACCGGTTTTTTGGCTCGATAGAGCCAACCGTGTATCTCCAGACCATCGACTGACTGCCAGGAATACTCCTCAGCAGGCGTCAAATCCTCCGCCTTCAGGCTGGTGCGCTCCCAGATGCGCGTAACACTTTTTACTTTGTCATCCTGCCAGCGGTCAAAGGGAAAGGTCACCAAGTCAGCCGGCTGCGTGGAGCTGTAGTAAATTCCTATCCATCGACCTTGGCCGATTGGCGCATAAGGAGTCAAATTTCCCTTTACAGCAGGAAAAGGTGTCTCACGTTTTGTAGCAACGTTCAAGAGAGATGACCTTATCCGGGCCTTGTCGATCTCGACAATAACTGCATCCTCACTGCCAAACGGCACATACGCACCTTCGATATTGCGTTTGGGATCATCTATCAGCCAATTCGTTGTGTTCTGCTCTGTATCATAGACACCGACCCGATGATAAGTGTTGTTCTCGGCCAGAAAGATCACCCTTTTGCCGTCCGGAAACCATCCGGCGTGCACTTTTACTTTATCGCCGAAATTGAGAATCTCCCGGTCGTTCTTACCATCGATATCTACGAGCCAGATCTGCTCTCCGGAGGGATCGCGGTCGTTCCTGTTGTAAAGGATCATCGTTCCCTGCGGATTCAAATCCGGTACAATGTAGCCCGCCTTCTTAGGCTTGGCGAGCGCCTTCTTTTCACCTGATTCGAGATCATCTCGATAAATCCAGGTTTCCTCCTGCTCCTTTCCGGATTGAAAGTCGTAGTTGGCACCATAAATCAACCAGCGGCGATTAGGATGCAGGTCGCCGCCTCTAAGAAAGAAGTCCGGATGGGGCTTTGTGATTGGAACCATTGCCGGAGTCCGATCAATATCAATCCGAAACAGCTGTTCTCGCTCGTCTCCATCGTGGTCTTGCGAAACGATGATTGATTTGCTGTCTATCGTCCAAGAAACGAGCATGGTATCTTGCTTGCTTTGCGTAAGCCTAACCGGTGGAGTCGAGCCATCAGTCGGAGCCAAGAACACATCGGCGCTGGGAGCGGTTCTAAACCAGCTCCAGGCCACCCACTTTCCATCAGGAGAGACCTCGCAGGCCGAC
>CAZSNX010000129.1:5089-9711 GCA_964607945.1 uncultured Candidatus Obscuribacterales bacterium | reverse complement strand
ATAGATGCGATTGCGCTTACAATAGATAATGGCTGGGTATAGTCCACTACGGTGTGGTGTGGCTAATGTTGTTGGGATGCCAATCCCTAGAAAGCGAGCTTTGAATGTACCGCCGACGCGATAATCGGCAATGGGACCAGCTCCGACCGATAAAGTTCACTCGGAACTTCACGAAAAACGCCGATGGCTCTGTGTTAGTAGAGTTCGGCGATACACGCGTCTTTACGACGGCCAAGATTGATGAGAGAGTGCCGGCATTTTTGATCGGTAAAGGGGAAGGCTGGATTACAGCCGAGTATTCTTTGCTGCCTGGCTCGACTCTTGTGCGCTCGGTCCGCGAAGTTACGCGCGGACAGCCATCGGGACGAACTAGTGAAATCCAGCGCATTATCGGCCGATGCCTGAGAGCGGTAGTCGATCGCCGCGCTCTGGGAGAAAGAACTATTACAATCGATTGCGATGTTTTGCAAGCCGATGCTGGAACCCGCGTAGCCAGCATAAGCGGCGGATTTCTTGCGCTTTATGACGCTTTGCTAAAGCTGCGAAAACAAGGAGTATTCGACGATTTGCCGGTTCTGGAGCATATGGCTGCCGTCAGCATCTGTCAGGTCAACGGGCAGCTCTTGCTCGATCCCAATTACAATGAAGACTCCCAGGCTGAAATGGACAGCAACGTGGTTCTTACTGAATCAGGCAAGATCCTCGAGCTGCAGATTACAGCCGAAGGCAAACCGTACGATGCGGAGAAGCTGGCACCGATGATGGAGTTGGCGCTCAAGGGCGTCAAAGAGATTATCGAAGCACAATATCAGGCCCACGGCGGACGCTAAGCCTCTCCGGCCGTTCCAGTGTAAAACGAACTTAAATTTATCTGGAACCTGCTGACAACATGGCAAGTCCTCTAATATAGTGGTCAAGAGTTTCTCTTCATAGCGCGCATCACCCCTTGAATTCACAGGCTAACCAACGTCACTTCGATCCTGTCCGTGAGACTTTCCGGGACGTCACCCCTTGGCGTTTGTTTGGCTCTTGCTGGCGTGCCTTTTGGCGAATTTATGGGCTGCAAGGTCTCTCCGGAGCAACCCGAGTTATACCGATTGTCTGGGCAATCATCGTGGCGGTGCGCGGTTTCGCCCGCTATCACGCCAACGAGCACCAGCGCATGGAGCAGCAGCGAGCAGCCGGAGGAGATCTCGAAGAGACAATCCTGACCGGCGCCGAATATGAGGAGTATCGCCAGCTCGGACGCTGGTTGCGCGACCGGCTTTACAGGCTGGGTCCAACCTTCATCAAAATCGGTCAAACGCTATCCACGCGAGCTGACCTGCTTCCGCTGCCGGCCATGCTGGAGCTGGCCTCCTTGCAGGAGGCCGTCGAGCCATATCCGACCGAAATCGCCAGAGAGACAATCATCAAAGCGCTGGGCGCACCGCCCGAGGCACTGTACGGGCATTTCGACCCCAAACCGATCGCCGCAGCCAGCCTGAGCCAGGCTTATCGTGCTGTCCTCAAGGACGGCAGAGACGTAGTGGTGAAGGTTCAAAGACCCAACCTGCCAATCACAATTGCCCGTGACGTCCAAATTCTCGAATCCATTGCCGACGAGGTGATGCGCTATCCAAGCCTGTGCCGGCATACAAATTGGCCTGGCGTAGTCGAAGAGTTCGCGCGGACTACATTTGAAGAAATCGACTATATAAGAGAAGGTCGCAATGCCGACCGGTTTCGCCACAATTTCCGCAATAATACTCGGATACACATTCCCCGGATCATCTGGCGGCTTACCGGTCGGCGCGTACTTACTATCGAGTACGTTCCGGGAGTACGAGTGACAGACACGCAAACCATGGAACAGCTGGGAATTGACCGGCGCGAAGTCACCAAGTCCGGTGCAAATTTCTATCTCAGACAGCTTTTGGAAGACGGCTTCTTCCACGCCGATCCGCATCCCGGCAATATCAGAATCATGCCGGATGGCCGGGTCGGCATGTTCGATTTCGGCATGGTCGGCATCGTTTCGCCTGAGCTCAAGCGCAATCTGGTCAATTGCTTCCTCCATGTTGTGCAGCGGCAGTACGCCTTTTTGGTTGATGACTTTATCGCGATGGGATTTCTGCCGGAAGATGTCGACAAGGAGTCATTGACCAACGAGCTGACTCCAATTGTAGAGGCGCGCTTCGCCGAAGGGCTTAACCGCGTTCGCTTTCGCAAGATGCTGTTTGATTTCTCCGAAGTTGTCTGGCGTTATCCTTTCCGCCTGCCGACTGAGTTTACCTACATCATGCGCGCGCTCCTGACGCTGGAAGGGGTCGCATTAACCATCGATCCTGAATTCAATTTCGTCGACAGCGCGCTGCCCTACGCGCAGCGCCTCGTCCTCAAAAGCAGTGGACAAGTCTTTCGTCAGGCCCTTTTGCAGGAAGTTTTCTCGGAAGGACGGTTCAACGCTCACGCCGCCATAAATCTATTTAAGGCCGCTGCCAAATTATCGAGTGGAAGCACCGAATTTCTCTCCAGGCCAGGACAATCAAGTCTTTGAGATTCTTGCAATCAGGCCGGCCGTGGGTTAACCTTATGCCCGGTTCTGCTTGAACCTCCGCTTTTCGCCGTGGGGAGATTCCCACTGACAGGGCGACGTGGTGCCAAATTCTTGCGTCAAAGCGTAAATCTTCTTATAAGATGGATTTCACAATTCAACTCTCAGGAGTTGCGCAAGCCAATCCGGATCCAACTCGAACCGGAAGACAGAATTGAGGCCGCATAAATGTCATGTCAGCGATAGTTTCACAATCCGGTGCCTATAAGCTAATCTGTTCGGCTTGCTCGCATGATTGCGAGCAGGGAGCGAAGTATTGTTCCAATTGCGGGAGCTTAATCGACAGCCGACTGATCTCCAGCTACGTGCAGGAGCAAGTGACTGAGCAGCTACCGTTGTCGGTGCCTAATTTTGCCCCGGTCTCGCAGCGCCACGGAAAGGCACCGAGTGAGGAGTTGAGAGCCGAGGCCGGCAAGCTTATGGTGCTTTTGGCTCGCGAGCGCATCTTTCTATATATGCACTGGCTGATTTTTCTAGGCATCAATCTGATCGGCTTTTGGATTGCTCACAAGTGCTACACCGAATACCTCGGTGATGACCTGACCAGAATCATGATGAGTTCGACTCCGATTCTCTACATAAACAGCACCGCACTGATCTGCATCGTACCGATTCGCGGCACGCGCAAAGAGATAGCTCGCCTGAAAGAAAAGCTAAATTACGTCAAGTTTCAAATCGAGTACGAACATCTGATTTAGACCGGCGCCGGTACAAGACGGAGCGAGCCTCAAATGGCTTGAATGATGTTGCAATCTACGCGACAGCAGCGCTATTCTCCGCGGCTCCAGCGCAAGTTCGGCTTGCGAGCAGCCTGCGCTTCATCCAGCCTTCCGACCGGAGTATTGTGCGGAGCGTTACGCACCACATCCGGTGAGTCTTTCGTTTCCTGATCAATCTTCATCATGATTTCCACGAATTCGTCTAGCGTCTGCTTGGACTCCGTCTCCGTCGGCTCTATCATCATCGCTTCCGGTACCACCAGCGGGAAATAGACGGTCGGAGCGTGCGCACCATAGTCCAAGATCCGTTTGGCGAGATTGGTGGTGCTCACCCCTCTTTCCTTCTGCCACACTCCGGAAAGTACGAACTCATGCATACAGGGTCTATCATGAGGCAGGTTGAAATTAGCTTTCAGGCGCTCTTTCAGATAGTTGGCATTCAAGATGGCATCACGCGAAACTTGCTTGAGTCCGGGGCCACCGTGAGCCAAAATATAAGTGTACGCCCGGACCAGAATGCCGAAGTTGCCGTAGAAGCCTTTGACTTTCCCGACGGATTGCGGCCTCTCATGGTCGAAAAAGTAACGATCGTCCGCCTTCGAAACTACCGGCACAGGCAAGAACGGCTCCAGCTTTTGCCTGACAGCCACAGCGCATCCACCTGGTCCGCCTCCGCCATGCGGCGTCGAGAACGTCTTGTGGAGATTGAGGTGGCAAACATCAAAGCCCGTATCACCCGGTCTCACCAGACCCATGATGGCATTTAGATTGGCGCCGTCGTAGTAGAGTAGACCGCCGGCTTCATGCACCAATGTTTGAATCAACTGGATCTCTTCCTCGAACAAACCGAGTGTATTCGGGTTGGTGAGCATGATGGCCGCGACATCCGGGCCAAGTACTGCCTTGAGCGCCGAGGGATCAACCAGCCCGCGCTCGTTTGATTTGATCTCGACGACTTCGAAACCGGCCAGTGCAGCAGTGGCGGGATTGGTACCGTGAGCGGTATCAGGCACTATCACCTTCGTGCGCTTGAGATCATTTTTCGACTCGAAGTATTTCTTGATGATCAAAAGACCGGTAAACTCGCCGTGCGCACCAGCTGCCGGTTGCAATGAAACTGCTGGCAAGCCGACAATCTCCGCGATCGCTTCTTGAAGATTCCACAACAGCTCGAGCGCTCCCTGAATCTGGTCCTCGCTTTGATGAGGGTGCAATTCGCGGAATCCGTCGAGCGCAGCCATCGCATCGTTGACCTTCGGATTGTATTTCATCGTGCACGAGCCGAGCGGATAGAAGCCGGTATCAAT
>CAZSNX010000129.1:0-5079 GCA_964607945.1 uncultured Candidatus Obscuribacterales bacterium | reverse complement strand
AATGCCTGACTGCCTCCAGCTCGCTCACCTCCGGAAGCTCCGGCGCCTCTTCCCTCAAAGCGGACGCAGGCAGCAAGTCGGTTATCTTCGCTTCCGGCACGCCTGCGTTCGGCAGCGTCTGGGCTCGGCGTCCCGGTTGAGATTTTTCGTAGATTAGCTTTTCCATTTAAGACTACTCACTCCTGTTATCTGCGCGGTCAACCGCCGAGGGACGGAACACCGTTACCTTATTTAGTGCTCGTAGATATCCTTCCAACCTCCCAAGTCAAGCTCGGCTACCACCGGCAGGAATTCAAAAAGCTTCTCAGCAAGCTCCAATCTGCTTTCCCGCTCCAATATGGCCTTTATCTGCGTATAGATTGGAATGAGCACGCGCACGTCATTGGCGGCGTACTCCATTTGCGATGCAGTGAGATCGCTCCTGGCCCAGTCGCTGGTCTGATCGCTCTTATCCATCTCCAAGCCGAGCAGCTCCCGACCGAGATCTTTCAAGCTATGCCGGTCCGTATAAGTCCGAACCAGCTTAGATGCGAGCTTTGTGCACCAGATCGGATTTACCCTGGCGTCGAGATAATGCTTCAAGACGGCCACGTCGAATCTGGCAAAATGAAAGAGTTTGATGGTGGACGGGTCTTCCATCAGCTTCTTGACGTTGCCGGCCGGACGCTTTTGGTAGCGCACCAAACTGACGACGCCTTCATCATCGCAGATCTGAACGAGGCACAAGCGATCACGGGCAATGTTCAACCCTCTTGTTTCGGTGTCAACCGCCACGACATTCTTCTTGAGGTAATGAGCGAGCCTGTCGTCGGGCAGATCACCATCGTAAAGATCGGGCTTTCGAGTTTGCACCAGCGCCTCTAATTTCAAGACTCGCTCTCCTTAGGTAAAGACGACCGCACAAAGATGCATTCCAAGCTGTCAGGCCGCCTGCTAAATTATAAGCTCTAGACTGGCATCATCTCTTGCCGGAAGCAAAGTGACAAATCTGCGCCAGGCTGCCAACAGAAACTCGAAAGAGAATCCTACCTTGATTCTGACCGCATGGACTCCGCTCGAACTGCAGCCAAGCGGCTAATTATCTGGGTTAGAACGATTAAACAAAACTCGAGATGGGTACAAAAGTAGCTGATATAGGGGACAGTTGCAGGTGGGAATTGGATAGGCTCAAGCAGATCGGAAGTTGGCGCAGACGGCAAGAGGCTGGTCTGGCTTTGGCGTTCTTATTGCTTGTCAATCAGTGCGTCCCGTCAGCTCTGGCTTTCCGTCTGCCGGAAGGCAGCTGGGCCATTCAACGGCGGCTCGGTGACGATCCAAGCAATAAGTCGAAAGGACCGGCTCACAAATTCAACCTTTCGTATATGCCGGTTCTTCTGGACCTCGCCAAAATACTGGGCAGATTTCAACCGCCTCCGCACATGTTTTTCTTCATTGAGAATGAGTCTTTTTCAAATTATCCGGGCATCGACTTGCGCGGACTGCTGCTTTCTAAAGCCGGTCTTCTCAAAGTACCGGAGTCGGCAGAAAGCCCCGATGCCGGCAAGCCGGCGCAGGCATCGGAAGCGCCCCAACTGGCGGTGCCGCCGCTGGAACCGGAAGCGTCCGGAGACGGCAAATCACAAATGAACGACGGCTCGGTTCCACAGCTAGCCGTGCGAACGATTGGCGGCACTGACTCAGTTCAGCCTACTCAACCGCCGGCACAAGTAGCTTCGCCTGACCAGATCAAACTTTCCTTGCAAGGCAATGAGCTGAGTTCGAGCCCATCACTGTCATTCGACTTTCACGGCATTTCAAAAGCCGCCAATCGGTCAGGCGAACCGCTCAATATCTCGCCGGCAGATCTGCCCCAACTCCGCAGCTCCTTTCCCACCCTAATCGCCTTCGGCGAAGCGGTGCACAATGCCACGCCATTCTTGTTCTGGACCTGCCACCAAGGTAAACCGAGCTTGGCCGGCAAAGAGCAAGTCGAAGACAGAAGCAAAACAAATGCATCATTCAAAGGTACTTTTGTAGCCTGCAGAGACAAAACCGGCATCAGCTGGATTCGCAATCGTCACATCGGTCTGCAGCACGGTCGAGTGCTGGCCTCCAATCGTGGTGGCGATCTCGGCATCGACACGGCACTGGGCTCGGTCAGTATCGACGCCGGTGCCTCGGCGGTAGTCGAGTACGGAGAGCAGAAGGTGCTGCGCGTGATGGCGCTTGAGTCGTCTGCGCCGGCACGGGTAGTGGTTGACGTTCGCAAGACGAACGGCAGCATCCATTCGGTTAGATTGTCGCAAGGAGAAGCATTAGTAGTCGGCGAGCACAGCTTGAACAAAGAGGATATTCAAGGCGCCGATGGTGTCAATCTGACCGATGCTCAAGAACTCGAACAATCAATCCGGGCGCGCTTTGAAGTAAGCGACCTGCTCAACAAAGAAGTATTGCTCGATCAGAGCAATCCCGAACTGAGCGCGGAGCAACGGTCGGCCTTAGTGGAATTGCGCGATCGCCTGGCCAGAAGAAATATGGCGGATCAACCGCGGTCTGACTGATTGGGCGAACTGACCGCAGGCATCACTGGCTGAAATGGGTGATAGCACTGGCGGTGCGAGTAGCCGCCTTTGACTTTTCATTCAGGCCGGTAAGCATCATCAAGTAGCTCGACAAGATGCTGTGTCTTCATTTTGAGACCGGCTGATTTTAAGCCGGTTTCGAGTTGCAGCATACAGCCGGGATTGGTTGTGATTACCGTATCGGCACCGGTTGCACTCAAGTAAGCAATCTTTCTTTCCAGAACGCTCAAGCTGAGCTCAGTATGAGTGAGATTGAAAATGCCGGCGCTACCGCAGCAATGCTCATGCTCTTCCAACGCAATTATCTTGAGCCCTTCGATTGCACTCAACAATCGCGCCGGCGCTTCGCGTACATTTTGAGCATGGGCGAGATGACAGGCCGCATGGTAGGTGACGGTCCGTTCGATCCGGCGAGGCTTCACGGCGAACTCACCTTCCGCCAATGCTTCGGTAATATCGCGGATGCGACTGGAGAATTCGCTGGCTCTTTGGCTCCATTCAGGCTCGTGCTCCAAGAGCTCGCCATACCCCTTTAGCATGGCACCACAACCGGCGGCCGTAACCACAATCTCACCGTCTTTAGGCTCTAACAGCTCGATATTGCGCTTAGCTTGCTGCCTGGCTATGTCAATCTCACCGGCATGGAAGGCAAGCGCACCACAACAGGTCTGCTCGGGCACTGCCACTATCTTGCGTTGCGCGGCCAACAACCTGGCGCAAGCGTGATTGACCTGATTGTAAAAGATGTCCATCACGCAGCCGGCGAAGAGCTGGACCGTCCCCTTCTTTTGTCCGGAGATCCAAGACTGCCTGGGCAGCGGCTCGAACTGCGGCACGGTCGGCAAAAAGGACTGCCAACGAATCAGGCGTCCAAAGGCCCTGCGCAACCAGGGCAGCGCTGACACAAGTTTCTGCCCTCCGGCTGACTGCCAAAGCCTGAGCAATTTGCCGATTGCGCGCAACTTACCGTAGTCGGGCAAGACTCTGGAAAATATAAAACGCATCAAGCGCCTGGTTCGACGATTTCGAAGAGCAGCCATATGCGGTCTGGCTTGGTCGAGAATCTGTTCGTAACGGACACCGGAAGGACAGGCAGTCTGACAGCCCAGGCAGCCGAGGCAAGACTCAATATGCTCAGCCAGACGCGGCGTTAGCGGCTCGGCTCCGCTGGCAAAGAGGTTGAGCAGATAGATTCGCCCGCGCGGAGATTCCATTTCCCGGCCGGTGGCTAGATAGGTCGGGCAGGCTGGCAAGCACAACCCGCAATGGATGCAGGCATCGAGCAGCGACCGGTCGAGAGCGGGCGCGGCAAGCGGTCCTTCCTTGACGTCGATTGGGTTGGCAGGCATGTTGCAGACTGGCGAATCGACGGCAACCGCGGACGTAGCATCGCTGGCGGTGCCACCGTCATTGCTGCTGGATAGTTCGCTTGCCGTCATCGATCCTCCTAAAGTTCGACCAGCGGATTCAAGCATCCGGAAGGATCGAAACGTGACTTCAGCGCTTGCTTGAGCGCAACCGCTTCTTCTTCAGCATTCGGCAGCCTGACTACCCGCCAGTCAAAATTCGAGTCGCTGCCTGCCATCACAATCGCCTGATTCGTCTGCGTCGCGCGCTGGCGAACTTTCTCCTGAAGCGCTTCAATAAATTCTTGCTGCTTGCTGAACAATTGCAGCCGGCCGCGACTGGGTCTAGCCTGCCAAAAGTATTCCAAATTCTGTGCGCTCAAAAACTTCAGGAGATCGGCCATCTGTCCGCACCCGAGCGACAACTCGAGCTTGGACAGACTGCAAGCCGCCTTCAGATCGCTCAACTTCGCCCAGAGGAGCTCTGCCTCCGCCACATTAAGCGAGGCAACTCTTCCCTGAGCCGAATTGAGACGGTTGCGAACCTCAACTTCAATTTGATCTACGATCGCCGCTTTGCCGTGCAGCTGAATCAGCACCGCATATGGTGCCCGCCGCAAACTTTCGGCATCGGCTGCTGCCAGCCGGGTCAAATCCTGAGATTCCGCTATCAACTCCAAGACTCCGCCGCTTACCAGTTCTAGACAAGAAAGTGGCACTCCAGATCTCATCAGCGAGCCAAAGGCCGCAAATGCCTCGTCCACGGTAGCAACAGAGCAGGACAGCGAGCGACTGGTTTCCGGCCGGGCAAAGAGCCGCAGATGCGCCCGGCAAACTGCACCCAGCCAACCGTGAGACCCAATGAACAGCTTCTGGAGATCATATCCGGTGACATTCTTCACAACCTTTCCACCGCAAGCGATCAAGTCGCCGGTCGAAAGCGCGGCCGTCAAACCGAGCACCAGATCGCGCGGTCCGCCAAACTGATGCTCGAGGCAACCTCCCTCAGCCCGGTTGATAACATCTACGACCTTGGTCGACCGGTCGAAAGTAGATACCGGCCACCACTGCTTTTCCTCAGACAATAGCGAATCCAGTTGCGCAAGTGTAATGCCGGTTTCGACGCTGACCACTTGGTCTTCCCGGCAGTGCTCGAGCACTGCCGATAAATG
>CAZSNX010000128.1:0-9718 GCA_964607945.1 uncultured Candidatus Obscuribacterales bacterium | reverse complement strand
CGTGAATCCGCGCCGGCGAGATGGTGGGAATCTGGTCGAGAGCAACCTTGGAAGCCTTGGCGATTTCAATCGCCCGGGTACGCAGGACGCTTTGGTCGTCTCGCTCGAACATGTTGGACGCTTCGAACTCCACGATGAAGTCCTCGAGCTCCTTGACAGTCCCTTCAATCGTGTGACCCATACGCTTGGCCACCAGGACGGTCAAACCGCAGATTGCATGCCGCTCTTCGGGAGTGAGATCCGGTCTCATGCTCGGGCCGATGTAGAACATGTTGAGCGCGATGTACTTGAAGAGGTCGGTGGCAGCCTTGCTTGCTGCTCCCGCCACCTTGTACTTCGCGTGCTGCCCGTTGGTCCGCTCGAGCTGCTGCAGCACCTGCGGATCGTTCATCGGGTACTGGCACATGGTCTTGAGGAACTCGAATGTATCCATCATTCGCGTAATCGACTTGTCCCTCATCTTTCCGCTCTTAAGCAGACCCCTGATCAGGTCCGGGAAGCAGAAAGTTCGATAGCCGGCGGCAGCGGACAGCTCCATCAAAGTGAGCTCGCCGGCCAGCCGGTAAACGAGCTCACTGAGCCCATGCTGACCGTAGACATGCCAGACCGATTGGCCGAGCTTAGGAATCAGGGCCAGCCGCGCATAGACTCCATCAAACGTGCGAACATAAACCAACCGCGCGATCGAATCGAGCATCTTGCTCTCTGCTCCCATCCTGGACAGCAGCTTTCCAATCACGACTTGATAGCGACTCCACGCAGCCTCCATCTCCGCGGGGTCGAGATCGTGAGGCAATCGCGAGTTGAGCAAGCGGTTCTCTTCATCAGAAAGCCCCGGCTCGTTGACCACTGTCACAACAGCAGGCGAGCTCTCCGTACGGTCTTTCTCGTTGGGTGGTACCGGTAAATCCTTGGAATTCACTGTTGTGTCACCTCTCTCATGCTTGTGATTGCTTTGGCGGCACCTAAATTTCGAACAATCGCCTTCGGCGGCTGCCAGCCGGCCTGCAATTGCTGCCGGCAAGATGGCTGAACAGCACGAAACAGGCGCTGCTACAGGCGCTCACAAACAAGTCTCTCTAGTGCACCCAGATCTGGGTCGCATCAAGGCCGGCAAAGGTCGCAATAACTTGTATTTAGTTCAAACGGACCATTCCCAGCCATGATCAAGAGTAATAAAGTCAGCTTATAAACTTTGAGCTGTCGCTAGCAATATGCTGGAATGCGAATCTGCTTGGCTATTGCGCTGATTTTGGCGAAATAGTTCTAAGAAGGCTGCTTTAGTTGTTTACAAATTGCAGATCGAGTCTTTCTTGGCAACAAGCTCGCCGGAGAGACCGTAGCGGGCAGCGAGATTGCTTCATTTAGGCTACGATCTTATTTAGTACAAATAAATCCCCAAAAACTCCCAAGGTGCAAAGCGGCTCTCACCGAGCTGCTTTGCACCTTGGACTGGAGAGTTTCTTGGGACTCTATCATGAAACCTTGCCGGAGGAAGGCTATTGCAGAACTTCCGGCACAATCTCGCCGCGCACAAATTCCTCGTACTGCGAGGGCAACTGCTGGAGCTGTTCGGCAGTACCAAACACCGCGAAGCAGCCACGCTCGGCCAGTGGCTGCACGGTTAGCGCTTGGGCCGCCGGAACCTCCACGACGAAATCGTCGATCACGACTTCACGACGAACATTGAGCTTCTGCTCCCTAGTCGATCGATAAATCACCCTCATTTCGGTCCTCCAGAAATGAATTGAGTACTGTCAGGTTCAACGCATCATCGACCGGAAAGGCGTGCATGCGCGCGATCCAGATTGGCGTTGACGACGTCGATAACCCGCTGGCGGAGGAGACTGAAGTCCGGATTGCTCAGAAACTCTTCAAGCCCGGCCAGCTGCTCGGCAATCCCGGCGACACCGAGCTCGACCAGCTCTCGCATGTTGAGCAAGCCGGCATCGGAAAGCGTCACGTCGTAAAGCGTAGGCTCGTCAATCAAGCGCTTGCGAGCCTGCCGGAAGATTGTCGCTGCGGTTGCGATATCACCAACATGAGCAAAACAGCAGGCGATATTGTTCTCGATTGAAGCCTTCAGAAGAGGCGAAGCTCGAGCACGCAGCTGCGTCAGCATCCTGGCATGATAGCGCAGTCGCTCGGGATAGACGTCCAGATTGACGCTGGTCAAAATCGGCTGGAATTCGGACTCTTGCGACTCAGGCTGCTTGACCGGCTCTTCGGCATCGACTTGGAATGCCTCACCAAATTCGGGGACCGAGTCACTGCCGGCAACCCAACCCTGCTCGAATTCAGACACATCTTGGCCGCTAATATTCGACTCGCAGCCAGATTCACCTGCATGGTCACCGGACGACCCGGCGTTTGGCACCGCTACCGGTACCGCCGCCGCCGACACAGACCGACCATCCTCCGAGGCGCTGCGGCAAACAGCGCTTCCCCCTTGTTCAGCGCGTTGATGCCACCACCGGCAGCAACGCTCGACCAGGTTGGTTGCCTGTTGCAGCAGCCAGACTTCCAGGTAGACCAATCCAATCATCAAGGCCAGCACCGAGCCGCCAAACAAAAGCGCATAAAGAATCAGCAGCCAATCCACGTTAGTCATAGCAGAACTCCTTGTGGAAAGATTGGAGAGCACAAGCAGTTCGGTATGTTTTTGAACCGCTGCTTGCAAAAGTCGGGTGAAAGCGCGATTTTTCATCGTGCTTGGCAGTAGGGCCGTTAACGGTCAGTGATAGATCGCCGCCGTGAAAATGCGTGCGACCGAAGTCGTTTTGGCGATGCTTGCGGTTGGTCCTCTGACTTGCTTTGGTTGTCTATTACCCAGACAAAGAGAGATTGAGAACGAATATGAGCTAAAGAGTAACGATCTCTGGTATGTTCAAACAAGGATAATTTCTAAATTTTGAACTACCACTCAAACGAAAGAATCCTACTCTTGCAAGCAGCCTCCGGAGCTTGAGCACTCGATTACAGAAGGTGAGCGATCCTCATTTGGGGGATACGGAAACCAGCCAGCCCTCTTCCAAGCTGCGTATTACTCCCCATTAATTTCACTCGCGAAGCTTGCGCCAGCGTTGCATCCGGCTGGATTTACTTGACCAGAATCTTGGCTAATCTCTTGACGCCTTCATCGATTTTGCGTTCGGTAAGATTACCGTACCCGAGAATGAATTCACCGGGTTGATTCTTGCCGCTGTAATACTCAGCAGTGCTGATGATACCGACTCCCGACTTGGCAGCCTTTTGTGAAATGTCTCCATCAGAAAGCTTCGTCTTAAACTGCACGAGCAAATGCAGACCGGCATTGTCACCGCGAATTTCCACCCGGTCGCCCAAGTGCTTATTGAGCGAAGCTACCAGCGCCGTGCGTCTTTCTTCGTAGAGCGACCGCATCCGTTTGATGTGCCTTTCCAGATGCCCTTCTTCGATAAACTCGGCCAGAGCATCCTGCAGCGGCAGCGGCACTTGATCGGAGGCCAATGCTCTCGCTCTCGAATAAACCGGCACTAGCCCCGCCGGTAATACCACATAGGCAATGCTCAATGCCGGAAAGAGCACTTTGGTAAAGCTGCCCAAATAAATCACTGAATCCGACTCGTCCAGCCCTTGCAACGCCGGAATGGACTTGCCCGTGTAACGATACTCGCTGTCGTAATCATCCTCAACAATCAAGGCGCTGTTCTTAGCTGCCCATGAAAGTAATGCCAACCTTCGCGGCAACGGCATTACGGCGCCGGTCGGAAACTGATGAGACGGGGTCAGATAAACGAGCCTCGCCCTGCGGGCTGCCGATTTTGCAAGCTGGTCGACTACCAAGCCGGAATCATCCACCGGAATCGGGCACATCTTGCCGCCCTGCATCACAAAGGATGTCCAAGCTTGGGTGTAGCCCGGATTTTCCACCGCAATTGCGTCGCCCGGTTCGACGTGTATCCGGGCGATCAGATCGATCGCCTGCTGCAAGCCCAGCACGATCATAACTTGCTCAGGAGAGCACTTCACTCCACGCGAGCGAGCAACCGAGCGGGCGATCGCCTCTCTGAGCGGCATATAGCCCAGCGGATCTTGACCGTAATCCAACAGCGAAGGACTGATTCGCCGGCTTCGGCGTCCCTGGACTCTCGTCCACTGCGTAATCGGCACCTGGTCGAAAGCCGGACGCCAACCGTAAAAACTGATTTCAAACTCCGGCTTGCGCTGATCATCGGCCTTGACGGTTGAAACCGCCTTGCCATAGTCGGACAGGTGATAATGCACCTTTTGACTTCTGGCTGCTCGCGGTAAAACCTTGACCGGCTGTCTTACTTTCGACAGTTGCCTGGTCACGAAAGTGCCGGAGCCGGCTCTGGCTTCGAAATATCCTTCCGTCAAGAGCTGCTCATAGCAGTCGGTCACAGTCGAGCGAGAGATATCAAGCAGTTCAGCCAACTCCCGGCTGGACGGAACTCTTTGCCCACCAGAAAGCGCTCCGGATAAGATTGCCTGGCGAATGCCGTCATACAATTGTTCATGCAGCGTTTGATTGGATCTGCGGTCCATCTTGACTGGAAACTTCATTACTTACCTTTCGCGCGCACAGCTTCGTTATCGCCGGTCTTTATTCTGAACCCTTCCGTGCCGTAATTTTGAGTGAAAGTCGCGGCCTTTTCTACCTGCAAACGGCGAGATCCTTCCGGAAACTGAAGAAGCTCAATGTCACCGCTGAACGATTTCAGCACAGTAGTCACGAGGAGATCGAACATTACGTTGGGGCTTTGATCGAGCATTTTAATATCTTTTACCTGCCCTTCACGAGTGACAGTGTAGCTAACCTTGCAGGCTAATGGCTCAGAATACTTGAAAGCAGCTTTGGACATCTGATTAAACCTGGCAAAAACAGCTTCGGCAATTCGCCTGTGCCACTCATCCCAAGCTACTTGCAGCTCCGGGTCGTTGCGGTCGGGATCGTCCTTGGCGACCGCAGCTTTCTTCGGCGGTTGCGCAGAGCCCGCAAACATATCCCCCCTACCACCCGGCTGCACCGCCGCAGCCGGATTAAACGGATCGGCACCGGCATTGGGATTGGCGAACGGATCGTAATCGCTCGGCATAGAGACGGGCGGGGCCGAACGTTGTATGACATTTTTCTGCTCAACAGTGCCCTTCAGATACCCTGATTGTCCGTAGAGTGGAGCACTCGCAGCCGAAAAAAGCACAAGCGCAGAAATCAGCAAAGAAGCACTTGCTCTGTTCGCCCGCATCACTTTTACGAAATTTCCACCTGATGATTTCAGAGTCCATACGAACAATGTATCCAATTGATCGCAGGAGGTAAAGCAATGAATCTTGTCGCAGCGAGGACGGCTTCCCATCAGTCAGCGTCCCCCTTGGCAGCAGCGGGCAGACGAAAAACCCGGGCTTTACCGCTTTCCAGTCCGACTTGCACCAGTGCACCAGCCTCGAGCAAACCTTCCAACTCGCGCAGTGTTCTGACTACGGCCGGTCCGATTTTGAGCGTCATCAAGTCAACCGCCAACACTTGAAAGATACTCGGTCCAGATTCGGATGCAAGCGCCAAAGCCACGCCGAAATCAAGATCGTGCGTAAACAGCACATGCGAATGCGCCCTGGCCCACGCCATGACATCGGCATCGCGACTCAGCGCCGGACCGATACTGGAACAGTGCAACGCTTCCCAGCCGGCATTATGCAAGAATTCCACCCAACTAGGCGGCAAAGACATGTCAACCAGAATTTTCACGGTCGGATAACTCCTTGCTCGGCATCTTTGGCATAGGTCACGGCAACAGCCAGATCTTCAGCGGTGAGATATGGGTAGGCTTCAAGTAAATCCGCTTCGCAATAGCCGCTTTCGATCAAACCGACAATCGTGTCTACCGTCACGCGCGTATCGCGCAAGCATGGCTTGCCGCCCATGATCTCGGCATTAATGTCTATCCAAGTCTGAAAGTAAGGCATAGTGGCAACCCAACTGAGACCGAAAATGGAGCAATCGACCACACTAGCTGATTATCGCGCTTGCGCGGTTCAATTTCATGAGCTTGCCGGAAATACATGCTAACTGCCCGCCATCGATTAGCATAAATCCTTTTCACTATATGTCCTAATATAGCCAACACAAGAAATTGAGTTTGGCGCCAATGCTGAGGAATCGGCGGTAGGCTGCCGGCTCCTCAGCATTGGCACGGTCGGAAGTTAGATCTCCAGCAGCATCAAATCTTTGATCTTGGCTCGGCGCAACTCCAAGTTGACGTCAGAGCCGCGCCACTGGCTGCGGTAATTCGGCACAAACAGCTTGGCGGCGGTGTCGCAGAACGATTCCTCCGCCCATTGCTCGAGGTAGCAGGCACGATGATGCTTCGCGTAACTCTCACATTCAGGAATCTCCAGCGAGCGCCTCCAATCAGCGAAGAACTCTTGAACGTACTCGCTTACCTCAATGGTGCGAGCGTTGCAGCTGGCCACCAGGAATTGGGTATAGGCTCGGCGCCTCTCGACCGATTGATTTCGCCACCAGATATGACAGACTTCATGGACGAGATGCGGTACCAACAGCTCGTCAGTCAAGCTGCGGAAGCTCATCTCGATATGCGGAGAGATCCGCTCGCGTCTCGATTGGCTGAAATCTGCATACAACGACGAGCTGTTACCGTTTATGGTCCAAGCCGGGCATGTGCTGAAAGTCACCTGATATTGCAGACACAAGTTCCGCAGTTGATCAGGCAACCCGAGAAATGCCCGGCTGATGCGCGTCCGCCACGACGCAGCTGTTAGTTCGCAGAAGTACAAGCCGGATTCAGGGTCTTCGACATAGGTACCCAAAAACTGCTGGTATTTTCTGCAAAACGCCCAAGGGCGCTCAGAATGCGTGATGACACGCTTCCGGTAAGCTACTGTCGGCATCGTTGCCCTCCTGGCACGATCACGAGCCTCAATCGGCCTTAAGCCGCTGATTCCCGTGTTCGTGCATTGGCAGTCATTTGGTTACGAAAGCAGAGCTATTACATAAGCCCGGAATATCGCCGCGCTCAGCAGGAAGTAATTGCTGGTGCACATGTCTGGGTCTTGGGGTGGCTCTGCTTTTGTTCTCATGATTCGAGGAAATATCGATGTGATAATCCACTCTAACGCCAAGCCCATTGCCGGTGGTGTCAAGCAGCACACTGTCCTTGACGAAACTTCATCGCATTATCGGGCGGTATCTGCTCCTTAGAACCACGGCCGGTTGGTAAAGACGGCTCTTTTTTGGGTATGGGACGATTGATAGTCTAGCGAGGCCGCGCGAGCTCGATTCAATTCCGCGGCGATGCCAAGCTAAAGCTGGTCAGGAAAGCTGCCGTTCGCTACAATGCCCTCTTGGGCTGAGAAATGGACAAGAAGAAAAAACCGCCGCCTGGAGCGACTCTAATCCAACGCTTGAAAGAGGCTCGCCTGCGCCGCGAGCAAGCCGAGGCTGCCGCTCAGTCGTCTTCAACAGAAGAAGCCGCTAAGCCTGCCAGCGCCCGTCCGGAACAGACCGAACGCAAAGCAACAGCAAACGAAAGAAAACCCGCGACGCAGCGCTCATCCGAGCCTACCGGCGCTGAAGCCGCGGCGGCAGTAGGTAAGCCCAAATCAGACTTACTGGAAGCGCCGAAAACGAGCTTAAAGAAGGCAAACCAAGACAGTCTACCGATCGCAGACTCGCTCCCGGCAAAGCCTCAAGCTGATTTGATTCGCCGGGCGATTTCAATCGATGATCTAAGACCGCATTCAGATGACTACGATCAATTGACCGAAGAGATTAGACTCGCCGGCAGATTCGCCGCTGCCGGTCTGATCGCGCAGGGACTGCGCCTGGCCAGATTGAAGGACGAGTCATTGTACAAAGACCGCTACGGAACATTCGAAGAGTACTGCCGAAGCGAACACACGATGACTGCTACTTACGCCTATCGACTGATCCGAATGGCAGAAATGGCAGACCGCATTGCAGCCGAAGGGCAGAAAGGACTGACCGAGCCGGCAGACAATACCATGCCAGATCCTTTCGAAGTCATGCTGGGACTTGGTCACCGTCACATCATGGCACTCCTGCCGCTCGAAACCGAAAGGGCCGAAGAATTGCTGGTAAAGGGCGTGCCGCTGACCGATGCGGCAGGCAAACCGGCCGACCGTATTCCAATAACACGAGCCACGGAACAACAAATCCGGCAAGCAATCGGTTTGTATGTGCAGGAAGAGGTGGCAAAGGCCGTCAAGGGCGCCCTCAAGAAGTCACCACCGGCAGTGCCGAGCTCTCGCTCCGTGCGAAGCATGGGCGATCTCGTCGAAGCGCTGCAGGAATGGGCAGACTGGCTTGAATCTGATCCGCAAGACAAGTTTGTGGCTGATAGGATTGGAGAGGGACGGGAGATTACTCGACTCTCGCAACAGTTAAGAAAGGCCAGTGAGAGAATCATCGAAAGTCTCTCCAATCTGAAAGAGAAGAAACACTAGCAGCCTGCCATGCGCGAACATCAAATTGTGATCACTCTTAAACCAGAGCAGTTCCTGGAAGTGCAGCGCATGGCCAGAGTGTCCGGCGCGAAGTCGATGGGCATGTTCGTCAGGCAACGCCTGCTGTCAGCGCTCGGTATCGACGGCCAACCACCTGCCGCAGAGAAGCAAGCAAGCAGCGGACCGGATGTCAAAAAAATTTCCGGAGATCTGCGAAGACTGCACGGAGAATTGAAGGTTTTCGTCGCCGAATCTCTCGCTAACGCTTATATAGGTCATGCCGGCGACCACAACCAGATGATCACGATTGAAGCCTCCGAAGTTGGACTGGTGAGCGGATTCATGCCCGCCCCCGATCCCGCCGAGCAGATTTCACTAGCGGACCTCGACGAGACAATGGCTGTCTTCGAACAGGCTCGCGACGAACTGGAGCAGATGGCCCAGCGGGCTTTCGCTATTTCGCCCAGGCTCGGTCCAATTGCTGATTTCGAACAGTCCGAAAACGAGCCGGCTGAACAAGACACGAATATGCCCAAAGGCGATCGCGATCCACTGGACGAACTACTTCAAGATCCACTCATGACTCGGATAGATGATTACTTAAATCGAGCGCGCCGGCAGCAGGTCGAATCAGAACAGGCATTGGTTGATGAAGAGCCTTTCACTGAAGACTCCGATGAAATTGAAGAAGATGAAACTTTCGATGTCGCGCTGCCCTTAGCCGAGCGTCCCGCAAAAACAAAGGAAAGCACTCAAACGACCGATGAGCCCCCGGCTGAGCTCCCTGCATCACCACCGCCGCCAGCACCGCCGGCAAGATCCTCGGGAAATCCTCCGGGCGGAATCAGTGGTGGTCCTCCCCCAAGGCGGCGCCAATAATGAGAATCGTTGAATTGACTTGGTTTGATTGGCATCCTAACATCGTATCGATCGCGCTTGGAAACCGAAAACGGCAGTTTCAGCGGGTTTAAGGAGCACTCATCGTGAGCGGAACTTAAGCAAAGGCTGAAAACCTAAGAGTGTTTGGCTGGTTACGAGATTCCATTTTGAGATCGTCGAGTTCCTCGACTACAAGCTCGGGCTAGCGTTTGTGAAGTAATTGGCGATGGCGCTAGCGTGGTATATAGGGATCAGTAAATAGAAGGGAATTAGTTATGAGCCGTAACGAAGGCGGAAACGAAAATTACACACCGCAAGAGCCCAAAGATAATGCTGGCTCAGCGCAGCAAAA